>NZ_JBNFWU010000002.1:0-230076 GCF_052439355.1 Halomonas sp. E19
ATGGCGGGAGTGACGAAGGCGCCGGCGATGGTGGCGGTCAGTGTGGTACAGAGCAGAGTCTTCTTCACGTGGTGTTCCCTTACTGTGGTTGGGGTGGTGCGAGCCTTGCCGCTCGCTTGCTTGAGTCATGCTACGGATTTCTCGAAATACGCAAGGGGCCTCTGGCGGGCCTGATGATCGCGGTGTCGGATCGTGACAGCGACCCTAGAAGCGATACACGACACCCAGGCCTGTGGCTTCGAGGGACGCATCTGGAGTGTCGAGATAGCGCATGTGATCGAGGCGTATGGCCCACTTGCCGCCGGTGTCGGCATCGAGCTCGATACCTACGCCCCAGGAGAAGCCTGACTCCTTGAGTGAGCGACCCCCTTGGCTGATCTCGACCTGGGCCGCACCAGCAAGGGCATAGGCACGAATATGGCGCGTGACGGGGTGTACGGCCTTGGCGTAAACGCCTACTGCGCTGTCTAGGGTCACGGATTGACCCTGGCGTGTATCGCTGCCCAGCCCGCCTGCACGGATCTCGCCGCCAAACCTTGAGTTGAGATGGGTGCCCAGCGATACGCGTCCGCCGACAGCCTCGGCTGAGCCGCTGGGACCTTGATCCAGAGCCCAATGGATAGCGTCGGCAGCGAGATAGCCCACCATCTGGGCATAAACGGGTGAAGCAGTAAGGCTTGCCGTGACGAGCGCGGCAATCAGCAATGAGGGGGTACGGAAACGGAGCATGCCTGAGGGTCCTTGTTTGGCACCGTGGTGACGCTGATCGGTACGATACGCGTTGACCGCCGCAACACCGGTGCCGGGAAGGACCCTTCAAGGGCACGTCGAGACATCGGTTCTTGGATTCGCCACTGGATATACTGGCCAGGCGCTGACGCGGGGTGCGTTCATCAGCGGCAACAACCAGGGAGGCCTGCGTGCGTAATGGAATAGCTATCTTCGCCATTGCAGGTTCTCGTCGGATGACGTAAAAGCAACATTGCACATTGTTGATATAGAGGTAATACCATGAAGCGTAAGAGTGACCTTGTTACAGCACTTGCCGATAAGACGGGCCTTAGCAAGACGGATGTCGCATCCGTCATTGACACACTTCCCGAGATCGTAGTTGACGGTTTGAAAGATGAGGAAGAGTGTATTCTTCCGGGCCTTGGCAAGTTCAAGATTGGTCATCGATCTGAGAGAGAAGGTCGTAATCCTCAAACGGGTGACAAGGTCACTATCCCCGCACAGAACACGGTCAAGTTCGCCGCTGGGAAAACCCTTAAAGACGCAATCAAGTAAGTCGTACGACAAACACCACTCTATATTCTGTCGCTTAAACCTCGGGTAACCCCGGGGTTTTTTAATGCTTGGGGGCCACCCCGTAACCCGGCACACAACACACCGCTTCACAGGTCCTTGACGAGATCGGCTCGTGGCCCGCGCAGCGGGGCAGAGGCGATTGAGGCATGGGCCCGTCAACGAGCGAAGCGAGGCGACAGTCGCCGGCTGAGCCCAGGTTTCTTCCCTGCCTCCCTCGTCTGGTTATTCCCAGATGGGTGTCATGCCCTACAGGAAAACCCCTTTTGATTTACAGGTCATGGATGTAAAGGGCCGCTAGAGGAAAGCCTAGAGGGTGCTACAGGTTTAGGGGGGTGGTGATTCTTCGTGGTGGTGATCGTGATTCTTCGTGCCTGGTGATCGTGATTCTTCGTGGTGGTGATCGTGATTCTTCGTGCCTGGTGATCGTGATTCTTCGTGATAGTGATCGTGATTCTTCGTGACTAAGTGTCTGTATCAACAGGGATATCCACAGAATGCGCCACGTTGCATGCGCTCATGAAAAAGGCCACCCCCGTTGGGGATGGCCTTAGGTCCAGCGGACGTGGTCGGGCCTGCTAGCCGCGGTAGGGTATCGGTGGTGGGGATGACCGCAGGGCGACACCGGTTTTGACGACGCTCACCCGGGCTTTGGGATACACCGCCAGCACCTTCTTCAGCGCCACCTTGAAGTCACGCTTGAAGTTCCTGGCGCCATGCTCGCCATGATAGTCATGCCCGAACTGCGCTCGCAGAGAGGCCCAGTGCAATAGCACGCTCTTGCCACTCACCCGGTGCAGGCGCTCGGCCAGCATGGCGTAGAGGTCCAGCGCGAGAGCCGATCCCTTCAACGCGTGCAGGGCCCGCAGGTCCAGGGGGACGGCGTGTTGCGTAAGGCTGTCATAGTAGCGCTGGGTGAAGGCGATCTTTTCCGGCCACAGGTCTCGGCCGGCCCCCTTGCCACTCGGGCGCGTCCAGGCCTCGAACTCATCGATCAGGTCGCCTTTCACGGTGTAGGCCGTATCCCCCACGCTGTATCCCATGGTGATGCGGCATGCGGCCAGCGCCTGCACCTGACGCTTGAACATCGTGTAGGGGCCCCGGTCACCGCCGGCCGGCTCGAATCCCAGCGTCCTCAGGAAAGCCGATGCACTCGGGCCGACATCCACGATGGGAGAGCGTTGTCGCAGGGCCTGGGTGTTCAGGTGTGCCAACACGAGACGTGGCATCGCCCCGTAGGGTACGGGGTGTTCGACCCACCCCTCCCCGTCGAAGAGCGACCCTGCCTGGATATGAATCCCGACGCCGTCGCAGACACGTTGGAACGACGTGCCCTCGATCGCCCGGCGGGGCAGCCCTACCTGGCAGAGGATCGTGTGCATGAAGGCCAGGTCGTTCCCTTGTGGACCATGCATCGCGATGCGCTCGCTGGCCGCTAGCAACGCTTGGTGTGACGGCCTGGGGGGCTCGCCCTCCATGACGTCAGAGGAGGGAGTGGTGCGGTCAGAAGCCGCATCTTCCCGTAGCTGTCCGGCCTCCACGAGCTGGTTCACCACCTCCTGGGCCATCACTGGGTCAAGCCCCTTGTCGATCAGCTGCTGGAGGTAGGCCTCCCTGGTTGGCTTGTCGCGATTGTCTTGTGCCACCTGCTACCCCTGTTCTCGTGTATCGGCTCTCACAGTCCCGCGCATGCTATGCCCATTGCCGGGGCGTGGCGGTGTGCCGAGATGCCCTTGATGGGCACGTCGAGAGGGGGCATGCCATGCCGCTGTTGTTATTCTGCTTCGCAGTGGGGAAGGACGGCAGTGGTCCAATGGGGACTACCGCCCAGCGGAAACTCCGGGCATTGTCACATGGGAACACCATGTGATTATGGCGACCCAAATACCGTTTCCCAGGGCATTGCGTCTTCCTTGTTTGGTTATACAGTGAACTCACGTCAACAGCGACGCCAACGCCAAGCACTCATTACGTCAAGCCAAGCAGATACGCCAAGAGGAAGAAACAATGAGCAGATCCAAGAATCTTGTAATCCTGATCGGCAACCTGGGCAATGACCCCGAGTCCCGCAATCTGCCAAGTGGGGGAATGGTAACCAACGTTCGACTTGCCACCACTGATACTTGGAAGGATCGCCAAACGGGTCAAATGCAAGAACGCACTGAGTGGCATACTCTGGTGTTCTTCAACAAGCTTGCTGAAATCGCGGGCAATTACCTTTCGAAAGGCTCGAAGATTTATGTCGAGGGCCGACTTCAAACTCGCAAGTGGCAAGGTCAAGACGGCCAGGATCGCTATTCCACCGAAATCGTCTGTAGTGACCTGCAGATGCTCGACGGTAACCCCAACCGTACTCACCCTAACGCACCGTCGCCCAGTGCCGGCCAGCATGCTGGGCATGGCCAACCGCAGCAGGGGCAGGGCGGCGGGCACCAAGGGTATGGCGCCCCGTCGCCGCGCCAGGGCTACGGACAGGGTCCCCACCAGCCGCCCATGGGCCACCAGGGTGGCGGCTATGGGCACGCACAACCCGGGCATCAGCCCACCATCTCGGATGGTTTCGGGGCTCCCGATGATGAGATCCCGTTCGCGCCCATTCACCCCATGATGGGTGGCTGATCAGTTGCCACTGACCGCCACCATGTTTCCGGGTGGCGGTCGCCTCATCGCCAAGGACTACCGTAATACCGTATACAGTAACTACATGATCCCCTCGGGAGGCTCAGATGGAGATTAGCTATCAGGCAACGGATCACGACCTCACGGTCCTGAGGGGTCAGATACCCATCCGTGAGTTGCCATCCCTGATGAAACGCCATGGCAAGGACGCCATCGTCGATACCTGGTTGGCTCGGGCGCTGAAGGCCACCATGGTGATTGGCTCGCCGGAAGCCTGCGCCAGGAAGCGTGAAGCGCTCGGCCTGAGTCAGCTCCCTAGGGGGATGTCGCCGCCATGTCTCTGGATCAGCAGGTTGACGCCTGGCGTCGGCGTGGTGATGTGGGCGCATCATCGGAAGCCCTGGCCAATGTGCTGATGGGCATGGCTCACGCCCCCGAGGAACCGGCATACCCCCGTGACGCCGGTGATTTTCAGCGCTGCGCCTTGTTGCTGGTCTGGGCCCTGGGCTCCGTGAGCGCCTTCCGTCGATCGCTACCCGTTCCACCCCTGGCGTGCCATCGTTGAGCACTGGGATGAGCTCGAGATGCTTCTCGCCCTCGGCGATAGCGGGCACCGAAAGATCAACGAGCGCCTGTCGGAGCTGCTGTCCTAGACCGTTGGGGTTGGCCGAGGAGGTCATGTGAAACTCACGCCCGAGCAGGCTCGCATCATTGAAATGGCGACCGAGGCCATGTCCGAGGAACAGGCGGAGTTGGAAGGCGGCCGGTTGATCAACGCCCCGGGTGTCGCCGGGGCCGGCAAGTCGATCATCATAGTCGAGCTTGCCCGTCGCGATGCCCGCCGGCGCATCCTGTTTCTGTCCCAATCCCGCAATCTGCGCGATCGGGCGAGGGCCACCCTGCCTCCCAACGTCATGGCGATGACCGTCCAGGAGGCGGCGCACCGCTATCTGCAGCGTCTCTACGCCACCAAACTCAAGACCCTGCCCGTCCAGGGCAGCCTGACCGAGCAGCAAATGCTTTCTGCCGGAGGAGCCGGCACCACTCAACGCGAAGTCCAGCGAGCACGGCAGGTGCTTTACCGGTTCTATCGCAGTGCCGACCGCCATCCCGAACCGTCACATCTCCCATCCGGCAACCGCCCAGGTGAGGAGTGGGTTCTCGCTCCCGGCGAGAGCCGCCGGGTACTCAGGGTGGCAAGAGATGTCTGGTTCTCCCAGATCAGTCGCGATCCAGGCTCGGCACCGCTGACCTATGCCGCCGAGGTCAAGCTGTGGAGCCAGTCGGCGACGGAACAGATCCACCTGGAGGGGCTGGAGCGATCCATCTCGGTATCTCCGCTGCACGGCGCGGAGCTCGTGATCCTGGAGGAGTCTCAGGACGCGGATGAAGCTCAGCTAGGCCTGCTGTCACGACAGAACATCGCCGTGGTCATGTTCGGCGACGCCTTCCAGTCGCTGCGGCAAGGCAACCGCAGAATACAGGCTCAGCGTCACCCTCTGCAGGAGAGGGCTGACACGGTATACCTGCGCGACTCATTCCGCTTTGGCCCATCGATCGCTTCACTGCTCAACGCCCTGGCCCACAGAGCCGGTAGTTCCCGCGTTGATCGCTGTGTGGGACGAGGTGAGTCGAACGTCTACCCGTCAGCGCATCGCTATCACTGGGAGGCCCAGCAGATCCCCTACACGGTCATCACGAGTTCCGCGGTCGGCTTGTTCCAGGAGGCGCTGGAGGCCACTCAACGTGGCAAACGCATTGCCTGGGTCGATGGACTGGAATCCTATCCGATCGGCCTGGCACGTGACCTCGCAGTGCTCCGTCGTGACGGGAGTGACCGCGAACCGCGGGCCGATGGTTCCGCCCGGTCGGAGTCCTCTCTGGCAGATGTGAACAACCTCGAGGAGGCGCGAGCACGATTCCGCAAGCGGTGGGATAGCACCGGCCTTGAGCTGTGTGACTGGGTCGAAAAGGCAGGACGGTCGACCCTGGAGCTGCCCGATATCATTGATCGGTGGCGTGACCAGGACCAACAGCGTCAGGAGGCGATGAAAGATGCGTCGCAACCACCGCCAGAGCGGGATGTGACGCTGACCACGGTGGCCCGGGCGAAGGGGCATGAGTGGGGGCGTGTGGCGATCAGCGACGACTGTTTCCCGTCGGCGCTCCTGCAGGGCCGTTGGCAGTTGGCGAAGCGTGACCGGCAGGTTGCCAATCGCGCCTACACGGCGATCTCGCGTGCCCAGGTTGCCGTGGCGGTGTCCGAGGCCTTCCTGAGGTACCTTGAGGATCAAGGGGTCGTTCTGGCGCCAAACAGCTTCCCGGCCGGGGAGGAGGGGGTGTCGGACGAGCGGGTCCATTCCCACTTCGGGTGCCAGCGGCAGACTCAACTGGAGATGTCACCTTCTCTTCGGCGCCGGCGGATGGCCCTCAAGCCGCCCAGACGTGTATCCAACATGGCCTCAGGCCATCTCCGGCTGAAAGAACAGCTCGAGGAGCAAGCTGAGTCGCTGAAGGGGCATTCGGTGGACGAGCTTCGCGCCATGCTCAGGGGGCCTGCTCGCAATGACCGGCGTCATGGTCGTTGATGTCGATGAGACCTTGAGGGGCTAGGCTCAAGGAGGTGCCGTTCCGTCGGTGCCGGGTGTGTTCGAGAGACGGGATGTCGAGGAGCAAGCATGGAGTTCTGTCCACGTTGCCGTGGGGGAGGTGAACGCCCCGAATTGTCCAGAATGTGGTGGGAGCGGATTCGTCGACGAGGTGGAAGCGGAGCCGGCACCGTCGAAGATCCTGTCCGTTTCGCCGGTGGCACGGCGCCAGCAGATCGAGACGGCCAGGAAAGCTCGGGAGGCGGAGAAGCGGCGAAAGGTCCGGGTGGGGTCACGGCCCGCCACCGGTACCGAGATGGCGTTGGCGGCATTGACGCCTCAGGAGCGTCGTGATCGCGAGAAGTGGTTGCGCAAGTACCAAGCCCGCCAGGCCAGGCGCCTGAAGGACGAAGCCCGGCGACGCAAGATGACGCCGGAACAGCTGGCAGCTGAGGATCAGCGGCGTCGCGAGCGTGCCTACGTGAAGCGACTGAACCGCCTTCAGGTGGCGAAGAAAGGGTCCGATGCGACACGGTCTGGGCGAGGTGCTGCCCGCCAGAAGGTACCCACGCCGCCGCCTCGAGAACGGCTCAGTCGCGAAGAGCAATCGGCCAAGGCCGCGACCAATGACCAGCTGAGGGCTCAGCTGGCTGCCCTGCTGCCGGAGGCATCGGCCTCCGACCCCGCACATGCCAAGGCTGACAAACAGCCGGCGGCCAAAAAGCGGTCGGGCAAACACAACCGGCGTCGAGCGCAAGACCAAGGGCTGCGCGAGCTTCCTCCAATTGATCCCCTCCATGCGTACCGCGGGGAGTTCCAGACGGTGGTCTCAGGACATGAGCGCGACGAAGATGCGGGGCGGCATTATGGCCACAGCTTCCGTGACCAGGGAGGCCAGTTCGGCTCGATGCCTCAATACGACGATCACGACTGAACAACAGGAGATGGGCATGAGACATGATAAGCGCCAGCCACTGCCGAAGGGCACGATCATTGAGTTCTGTGGCGAAGAAGCCGAGGTCATCCGTGACAAAGGCGGTGATCGCCTCACGGTACGGGTGGATACGTTCGAAATGGACTGGCGCTGGGAGTTCGAGGGGGTGTGCTGTTCCGTCGTGTCAGAGCCTCTACCCCTCGCGGCCAAGGATTTATAAGGAAAAGGAGACTCAAGGAGGCATCTTGCAAGTCATTGTATCGAAAGAACAGAGAGCTGCGGTCGGGGAGTTGGGGCAACCACTTGGGGGAGTTGGCACCACCAGTCCTGCTTCAATCGGTGAGTCGACGCTACCGGTTACCCTCTTTCGAAGGGCGTTGGCTCGTCATTATGCGAGTCTGAACCACCGGTAGGCGCACGTTCTGCGAGTCTCCGCTACCACCTGGGCCCCATTGGGCCTGTGGATAACCGCTCCTGACAGGGCCGGCGATGCCCCTTCCCGCCATTGTGCGAGCCACCACCACCACCTTTCTCGAGCCTGCACTACCAGGCGTCCCCTGCGGAGCGTAGGCGTTCGACGGCCTTGGGCACACCTCATCAGGGGGGCATTTTGCGAGCGTGGACTACCACGCCGGGAGCTGGGACCGTTGTGATATTGCATCCTACTGCTACCGGCTGGCCCTATCCATGCGGGTTTCACGAGCGCCAGCTACCACTGCAAGATGCCATGAAGGCCTGCCATGAGGGGGTTTTGCGACCAGCAGCACCCGCTCTCACCGCTTCGCGTTGCAGGCGCGTTCCGGCTCCTGGGGCATGCGCCTCTGGCGTGCTTGATGAGCGTTCCGTTCGATCTGGACATAGGCGAACAGGCACACGCAGGCCATGAACACGGCGAAGGCGGCGATCATCCAGCTGACGGGGGACAAGGGGGCTCTCCTCTGATGGAACACCTGTTGCCATTCTAGCACCCGAGGCTGGCGCCTCGCGGACGACAGAGGGTCCTGCCCCATGTGAGAGGCCCACTGGTCAGGCAAGAGGGTTTTGCGAGCGCCAGCACCCAGTCAAGCGATGGCCCCGCTCATTCTGCGAGTTCCAGCTACCACTGCTCAGCGCTGTGAATCCCATCAGAGGGGTTTTGCGACCAGCAGCACCCGGTCAGAGGCCTGGCGCGGGGATTCTGCGAGTTCCCGCTACCACTGCAAGCCCAAAGGGCTCGGCGGGGCATTCTGCGAGCGCCAGCCACCACTCCCGCATGACAGAGGGATCGGCAAGGGGGTTCTGCGAGTGTCAGCACCCAGTCCTTCAACAAGCCAGCGGCATTCTTGCGAGCGCCAGCCACCACTCCCGCATGACAGAGGGATCGGCAAGGGGGATTCTGCGAGTGCCAGCACCCAGTCCTTCCACAAGGCAGCGGCATTCTGCGAGCTTCCGCTACCACTGCTCAGCGCCGAGAATCGCGGCAGACGGGGGTTTTGCGACCACCAGCACCCGGTCAGACGCCAGGCTCGGGGGTTCTGCGAGTGTCCGCTACCACCCGACCAATGTCGGGGGTATCCCCCGGGTATTTTGCGACCACCAGCACCCAGTCTCTGTCGCAGCCGATGAATCGCCGTGAATCTACGGTGACGTAGGGAGCCTGGCACCCCTTTTGAATCCGAGTTATGCGAGCGCCAGCACCCAGTCCCGATCGGCTGAAACGCCCTCAGTAGGGGTTTTGCGACTTGCAGCTACCGGCTGGGCGGGCACCATCGTAGCGGAGGTTGTGCGAGCTTGAGCTACCACCTCGAGGGTAGGGTAGAGGTCGCTTGCGGGGAGTTATGCGAGTCTCAGCTACCAGTGAAAGCCCGGCAGGCGAGGGTTATGCGAGTCAGGGCTACCAGTTTACATGGGACGGGAGGCTGCTAGGCTCCGTCTAAGCCATTGCCACCACTCGCCGGGATACCACTCATGACACGACGCGCTACCAATGCCCGCACCGTCGACAGTCCCCGCCAAGTCCCCCTCTTTGGTCCCGACGAGACACCATTGGCAGAGCAGGATACTGCCCTGGATCGCCCCCTAGCCGTCTTCAAATCGTTCGTCTACAACACCAGCGACGAGCGCACCTCCCTGTCCAACAGCATTATGGTCTGGGACCTGCTGCCCAAGTACGCCAGCGAGCACCTCAACAGCGCCGAAGATGGCCCGCCCAAGGCCTCCGTGATCGAGTTCGGCTACTTCGGCCAGGACCTCAAGTTCACGCAGTTCCCCGGGACGACTAAGGATATCCGCGCCAGCAAGAGCCAGGAGGATGACCAGGACGCCTGGGTTAACCGCTTCCCGGGCATCCGTGAGCAGGCCGTCGAGATCGCCTTGATGAAGCTGGCCAGTGAGGAGGGGGCATGTGCGAGCGCCCCGACGGTCGCAAGGAGGCCAAGTACGGCGTGTCCTTCTCGATCCGCCAGCTGCGCGAGATTCTGCGTTCGCTCGGGCACACCTACAACCACTACCAGGTGGTTGAGGCCCTGGACATCCTGACCTCCAGCACCTTCACTCTGGAGTCGGCCCAGGGCGAATCGATCATCCGTGGCCACATCCTCGAGGACTACCGGGCCTCGACGGCGAAGGGCAACGCGAGGTTTGCCCCAGAGGCTCGCTGGCACGTGTTCTTCAACCGCGCCGTCGCCAAGGCTATCCAATCGGCCCAATACCGTCAGTACGACCTGCGCCGGCTGTACTCACGCCGCTCCTATGGCATCAACGTCATCAAGCGCATGGTGCTGCTGGCCACCAACATGTCCGAGCAGCACCCGGTGCGCCTTCGCTACAGCGAGCTCCAGAAGACCACCAGCGGGCTGAACTACTCGCGCATCTCCGATGGCATCAGCTACCTCGAGCGGGAGCTGAAACGGGTCATGAAGGACGGGACGATCTCGCGCTACGAGAAGGAGCTGGTCAAGAAGCGCAAGAAGGGCGTCTCAGGGCGCCCAACAATCGTGGACGCCGTGTTCATCCTCTATCCCGGCGCGGAGATGATCGCCGAGGTCAAGGCCTCCAATACCCGGCAGATGCGGGCCGAGCAGGAGTTGGGGCTCTCCCCGCGACAGCGCCAGGAGCGCCATCAGTCCCTCATCGCTGGCTGAGGCGTCTTGCTGGCGCCAACCGGGAGAGACTGCGGACTATATGCCGTTGCAATCCGCTTGGCGGTCGTGAAAGCTCTTCGGGGGCACCCTGTATCGGCAGGTGTCACCCTCGAGGGCCCGCCCGGCAGCCAGCCGGGCACTGAAGGGCTACCATTCATTCCCCGGAGCCCGTCATGCGCATCACCCTCTGGCATCCGCCGCAGAACCCCCAGCGCGTCCGCGCCTATCTCAATCAGCTGGGGTGCCTACCTCAGGACGTCAAAGCCTTCGTCGTGCCGCACGGCAATGGCGTGAAGCTGTCGGTCAGTGACGCCGCGGCCGCGCCGGCGGTGCTGGAGGCCCTACACGAGGCAGGGGTGCTGTCGGAGGGGCAAACGCTCGAGGCCGTCCCCTTCGCTGTCTTTGAGGAACGCGCCCAGGCAGGTGCTGGCAAGGCAGGCCGTGCGCCCAGGGCCAAACGGCAGGGGTCCTCGGCATCGAACCGAGCGCCAGCCCGGAGCCTGACGGGTTCGCGCCTCAATGAGGCAGAGGCGCTGGACCTCGCCAGCATCCCGGTGCCTGACCCCGTGCTGATCCGCATCGACCATCGTGAGCCAGCGGCGCTGTTCGAGGCGCTGCAGGGCTTGCCCAATGTCACCCTGGAGCGCACGGATCTCTCGCTTGGCGACATCGAGATCCAGGGCCGGGAGACCCGCTACGTCATCGAGCGGAAGTGCTGCGCCGAGACGGCGGCACGAACGGACTTCGAGGCCTCGGTGGTCGGTGACGACAAGCGGCTCTTCTTCCAGAGCGAGAAAATGCGCCTGGAGGAGGGGATCACCCCGATCGTGCTCCTGGAAGGGCCGGTCCACGACAACTCACGCGGCATGCTGGTCCAGGCCATCGATGGGATGCTCAGCTTCCTGGTCACGATCCAGCGCATGAACGTCATCAACACCTACAGCCTGCGCCACACCTGCTACGTGATCCTCAAGCTCGCCGCCCATGACCGTTCGGGTCTCGGCTACGAACCACCACTGCGGGGGCGCAAGCCGACGGGGTTGCCCCAAGTGGCCCAGCTCGCCTTCGTGCTCGAAGGTATGCCCGGAGTTAGCGCCAACATTGCTCGCCTCCTGGCGGAACGCTTCGGCTCGATGGCGGGGCTGGTGGCGGCCAGCGAGGCGGACCTCGCCGCCGTCCCCGGCATGGGCCCAAAGCGCATTGCACAGATCCGCGCCATCCTGCATGGCGGGTGATGATTTGCATGTACCGTATTTGGATATACGGTAATACGGTAGTTATCGAGGCGGCCGGGTTGCCGCCACCCCAGCACGTCATAGCCCCAGGAGACCCCCACGATGCTTCCCTTTGACGCCGAGACCGTCACCCCCGAGGAGTGGCAACGTATCGCCGAGCAGGCCGAGAAGCCGCTGTGCTTCAACTTCCTACTGCTACCCAAGGTGCCCGACGACGCCGACACCTTCCTCGACCGGAATGGCCAGGGCGTGATGACTTGTTATGACGACGTGGACTGGAAGGGGCTGGCGCAGCTGCTCCAGGCGCGTCTCGAGGGGCAGGTGCCCAAGAGCATCAAGGTCTATGTGGCCGACGATGGGCCCGACATCTTCGACATGGTGAACGTGCGGCACGACCGTCTCGACACCCCTGAGACAGAGTCCGACTTCGGTTCGCGTACCGTCCAGGTGCTCCATCAGGTCGCCATGGCCGACTACCGGGCCGGGGTGCTGAGGCTGCCCGAAGAGATCAGCCTCCACCTCAACCCGCCGACGCGCTCCCAGCGTCCCCCGATCGCGGGGTTGGTGATCTCCGTGAAGTTCACCAAGATGCTCCAGGCCGTGGACTACATGTCGAGCGTCATGGAGAGACTGTTCGGCCAGTTGATGGCCCTGCCCATGGGGCCAATGTCATTGATGCATCCCATGGACGAGCCCTGCAGGCTCCCGCCCGAGGCGCACGCCTGGCTGGAGGCGCAGTTCGGCGCGGTCTACTCCGACCAGTGCGGCGTGTTGTTCCTGTCAGCCACCCACTCCTGAGCGATGCTCTCCCCGGTGACCAAGCGACGGGAGGAGGAGTGCTGACATGCGCCGCGTGCGTATTCCTCTGTCAAAGGCCGATTTCGGTCGGTTGTATTCCGCCGTCGCGAGGGCGGCACGCTTCTGTAAGCATCACATACCCACCCAGGGCGACAGCGTGGCGACAGCCGCCATGCTGCTCGCAACCTCGACGCTGGTAAAGCTTCACAAGGATCTCTGCCCGCAGATGCCAGGGTGCCGATCGGATAGATGCAGAGGCCCCCTGGCTGTTGATTTCATCGCAGGCCGCAAGCTCGCCCTGTCCGTGGAGCCGGGTGCGCATGATGTCTTGTACATCGTGATATTGGCGAACTGTCGTTCTGCTTCAGCTGGCGCTGAGGAAGTCGACACACAGACCCATAAGCTGCTCGACCGTATTCTGGAGGCGGCAAAGGCGTGCGACTGAGTGATGCGGGTTACCTCTTTAGAAGACATGCTCTCCCCTGGGGGTGGCGCCCTTCCGGGGGAGAATGTCACATCGGGACAGCGCGACACACTTGAAGGGCGCTCCCCACCTTGCGTGCTGGCGCTTTGCTGGCATCCTCCATGGCAACGGACCCGCCCCTAGCCACTGAGGAATCGCCCATGCCGGCCGCCGATCACGATCTGGACCTGTTCGCTGACGCCGAGGCTCCCGCCCAACAGCTCTCCGTCCCCAACGCCCACCTCATCGAGGGCAATGCGCAGGCCCTTGCGCTGCTCCAGCGTGCCGAGACCCTGGCCGAAGCGTGCGAGACCCTGAACGAGGCCTATCGCCTCGGCAAGCCCCTGGTCAGCGATGCCGCCTATGACCAGTGCTTCGTGCTCGGGCTTCGCCAGCAGGACCCCGATCATCCGTTCCTGCATCGCGTCGAGCCGGAGCCGCTGTCCCTGGACCTGCCGACGGTGAGGCATGCGACGCCGATGCTCTCCACCTGGAAGGGCTACGATCTCGAGGCCGTGGAACGTTACCTCCAGCAGGTGACCCGGGCCGCCGTCGAGGAGGGGTCGCCCCCGACGCCCTGCGCTTTCGCCTCACACCGAAGCTCGACGGCATCGCCGGGGTGGACGATGGAGATCGCCTGGTGACCCGAGGCGATGGACTGCAGGGCCAGGACATCACGCGCATCATCGAGCTTGGCGTGGTCATGCAGGGCGGTCGTGGTCGAGGCCGGGGCGAGCTGGTCTGCGATCGTGAGTTCTTCCATGCCAAGCTGGGCAAGGGCACCGAGCACAACCAGGAGCATCCCCGCAACTTCGTCGCCGGGTTCGTGAGCGCCGACAGCGTGAAGCCTCATCATCGGCTGGCGCTGGAGGCTGGCGCCATCCGCTTCGTGCCCTTCGCCGAGCTGCCCGAGCGCATCGTGACGGCTGACGAGCTCCGCGTGGGGTGGGAGACCCTCTACGACAGCGTCGTGGCGGACAACGCCTATGAGACCGACGGCATGGTGGTCGAGGTTACCGACGCGTCGCTACGCCATGCCATGGGGGCAACCTCGAGCCACGAGCGTGCGGTCATGGCCATCAAGCGCCAGGGCGAATCGGCCGTGTCCACGGTCCTCGCCGTGCGGCTGACGACCGGCAGGACCGGGCGGATCATCCCGACCTTGTTGATCAAGCCGGTGGTGCTCTCCGGCGCCACCGTCTCAAAGGTTACGGCCCACACCGCCAAGAACCTGCTGGCGCAGGGACTGGGGGAGGGCGCTAAGGCTCGTTTCGTGAGATCGGGGAAGTGATCCCCAAGCTCATCGAGGTCCTGGAGCCGGCCAAGACGCCATTGGTCGTGACCCACTGCCCCTCCTGCGGCACCGAGGCGGTCGAGATTGGGGAGCACCTGGAGTGTCCAAACGCATCGGGGTGTTCAGCCCAGGCCGAATCCCGGCTCCGGCACTGGTTCCACACACTGGGCAATGTCGACCTGTTCGGGCGCGAAACCGTTGCGCGACTGGTCGCGGCGGGCATCACCGAACTGCCGGCCATCTATGCCATGGCGGCCGACGATTTCGCCGCCCTCGGCTTTGGCCCCGGGCAATCCGCCAATCTGGTGGCCCAGCTGGAGCGTAGCCGCCGAGAGCCGGTCATGACGTGGCGCTGGCTGGCGGCGTTCGGCATCCGCCACCTCGGCCGCGGCGATGCCCGAAAGCTCCTGCAGGCGATCCCGCTGGACGACCTGGGGAGTGTGACAGCCGAGCAGATTGCCGCGATCGATGGTTTCGGACCCAAGACCTCACCGGAGATTGCCGCGACCCTTCGCGACATGTGGCCGCTGATCCTCCACATGCGGGTGCTGGGCTTCGCCCTCGAGGACGAGACGCCCGCCACCGAGGCGGGAGCCGACCAGCCCCTCGCCGGCCAGGTGATCTGCTTCACCGGCACCATGGTGGGCGCTTCGCGCAAGGACATGGAAGCCCAGGCCATGGCCATGGGGGCTCAGGTGCAGAGCGCCGTCAACGGCAAGACGACCCTGCTGGTGGCGGGTGACAAGGCCGGGAGCAAGGTGGCGAAGGCCGAGAAGCTCAATGACAGCGGCAAGGGAAGCATTCGCATCCTGACCGAACAGGACTACCGCCACGCCTTCGCGCCGCAGGCATGAGAAGGCGGCTTGCATGTCCTCGGACATGTGCAATAGTCCCGAGGACATGCCCCGCAACGATCAACAGGATGGGGCGAGACGACCTCGGGAGGAGACATGGGATTGTTCAGTTGGCTGTTCCAGCACGACCAGCGTGAAGAGGAGCGGGAGGTTGCCGACCGTTATGCTTCGCCGCTGGCGCACGATTGGCGCGATCTAGGACCTATCCGACGCCCTGTTGACCACAGCGCGGGGTTCCAGGACGACCTCACCCTCCATCGGACTGGGCCGACCGCGTCGAGCGGAAGCGTGATGGATCTTGGCCTCGGCGGGGATGACCATTGGGCTGCCTACCAGAGGCCGGCGATCAACCCCGCCACCGGCTTGCCGATGCTCAACGAGGTGTTTGATATCCACCACAACCATTTCGGAGTCTCGGAAGACATAGGTGGCATGGACAGCCTCACGGACATGGACGGTGGCATGGACAGCTTCGGTGACATGGGAGGATGCGATGGCCGGTGGTGATGCCGTGAGTGAGGCCCGGGGCTTTGCCCGTCAGCATCTCACTTCGCTTTCCCAGGATCTGCTGCACTGGAAATCCCGTGGGGTCCTGCCCAAGGAATGTCGCTTTCATCAGCTGGCCGAACTCGTTGCCCGCTACAGCAGCGAGGAGGACTGCTATCAAATGGCGGAGCTGCTGGTGACGCGCTGCAGCCTCGAGGCCACTGCTGGCGCCGACGTGACCCAGCCTCCCAGTACACAGGCGCCGCCCATGGACCTCGAGGTCACTCTGTTCGATGCCCCCTCGGGCTCTGTTCGCGGCACGGCCACCCTGTTCCTCGAGCTCAAGGGAAAGGCGCACAAGCTGGCGCATGCGACCCTGCTCACCGACGCTCCGGCGGACGTGACCATCACGATGCCGCGACGCATCGCAGAGGAGGACGTGCCGAGGGTCACCGGTGCTCTGATGATTTTCTCGGACCGAGTTCGCGAGGTGCAGGCTGATGATTTTCTCGGACCGAGTTCGCGAGGTGCAGGCTGATGATTTTCTCGGACCGAGTTCGCGAGGTGCAGGCATGATCAAGGATTCAGTGCGTGATCCGGCCGGGGCGCTGGCCTATCTGTGCGACTGCACCCTGGCCACGGTGTGCACGCTGGCCTGCAAGAAGAAAGCCCCCGGTACGAAACCCGCCGGCAGATCGCGATGGCGCAACAGGCCATCGACTGGATGCGGCTCTACGATGTCGACTTCTCCAAGACTCGTGCCCAGGAGGTGGTCGAGCAGTATGGCGGCAGCGTCGAGGCCTGGGCCGCCTCGTTCAAGGATGAGGGGGCGGCGTCATGACGGACGGGGGCCGCCAGCGAACCCTGGGGCAATACCCAACGCCAGCGTGGGCCGCTGCCGCCCTGGTGCGCAGCCACCTGCCCGATCTGGACCGCCAGGACTTCGTGGTCGAGCCGTCGTGTGGCCCCGGGCGCTTTCTTCAAGCGATCCCGGGGCATATCCCGGTGCTGGGGGTGGAGCTCGACACCGAGCTGGCGGAGCAGGCCCGGCTGCTGACGGGTCGCCCGGTCATCGCCGGGGACTTCCTGGAAGTGGAGCTACCCGAGACGCCCACCGTGATCGTCGGCAATCCACCGTTCAAGACAGCCCTCATCGAAGCCTTCCTCGAGCGTGCCCATGACCTGCTGGTGAATGAGGGTCGCGTCTGTTTCGTGCTGCCGGCCTTCTTCCTGCAGACCGCCCGGCGAGTCATGCGCTACAGCGAGCAGTGGTCGATGGCTCAGGAGATGCTGCCGCGTAACCTCTACGATGGCCTCAAGCATCCTCTGTGCTTCACCACGTTCCGCAAGGACCGGCGGCGCTTGATGGTGGGCTTCGGCCTCTATGCGGAGCTGGCGTACCTCCAGGGGCTCTCCAGAGACGTTCAGCAGGCCATGCGCGATGGACCGGCAACCTGGGGAGCGCTTGTCACCGAGGCCCTTGAGGCGATGGGCGGGGAGGCATCGCTGCGGGCGATCTACGAGTACGCCGCCGAGCGACGCCCGACACCGAACCCTGCCTGGCGTGAGCAGATCCGCAAGGTCTGCCAGACCAAGGCGCGTCGCACTGGACGGGGACGTTACGCGCTCCAGGAGCGCAGCCGTAACCTTTCCCTCGATCTCGCCTCCTGAATCGCGACGTCACGACGCGTCATCACCTTCTTTTGCTGCCTTGCATGATTCCGGCTCCGGGGTACCGTTGTCTCACGACTTCCAACGTGATCACGCGAGGACTCTATGGATTATATCCCCCTTATCATAGCGATGTTCTTCGTCGCGCTTATCGGCAAGGTCATCAGCGATTACCTGGCGCTAAAACGGGACTACAACGCCCTGCCGACCCTCGACGAATACCGTGAAGAGTTCCCTGAGTGCCAGACGCCCCGCGGCATCCGCTGCTGCGAGTGCAATTCCTCCAGCATCTGGCAGCGAAAGCTGAACCAATCAGGTAGAGCCATCTTCGAGTGCCGGCACTGTGGCACCGAGCTCTATCGCCGCTGACCGGCCACCCAGCCCCACCATGCCCGGGGTCACCGACCCGCCAACCGCAGGAGCCAGACCATGTCCAATCCCGAACGCAGCAAGGCCCTCGATGCCGCGCTCTCCCAGATCAACAAGCAATTCGGCAAGGGCGCCATCATGCGCCTGGGCGAAGAGCCCCGGGTTGCCATTCCCTCGGTGTCCACCGGCTCGCTCGGCCTCGACGTGGCCCTGGGGATCGGTGGCCTGCCACGGGGCAGGGTGACGGAAATCTTCGGGCCCGAGTCCTCCGGCAAAACCACCCTGACCCTGTCGCTCATCGCCCAGGCCCAGAAGCGCGGGATGACCTGTGCCTTCATCGACGCCGAGCATGCGCTCGATCCCGGCTATGCCGAGAAGCTCGGGGTCAATCTCGATGACCTCCTGGTGTCCCAGCCGGACAACGGCGAGCAGGCGCTCGAGATCACCGACACCCTGGTGCGTTCGGGCAGCGTCGACCTGATCGTGGTGGACTCGGTGGCCGCGCTGACCCCGCGAGCCGAGATCGAGGGAGAGATGGGGGATGCCCACGTCGGGCTGCAGGCTCGCCTGATGTCCCAGGCGCTGCGCAAGATCACCGGCAACATCAAGACCGCCAACTGCATGGTCGTCTTCATCAACCAGATCCGCATGAAGATAGGGGTGATGTTCGGTAGCCCCGAGACCACCACCGGCGGCAATGCGCTGAAGTTCTACTCCAGTGTCCGCCTGGACATCCGTCGCACCGGAGCGGTGAAGCAGGGCGAGGAGTCGATTGGCAACGAGACCCGGGTGAAGGTGGTCAAGAACAAGGTGTCGCCGCCGTTCCGTCAGGCCGAGTTCCAGATCCTCTACGGCAAGGGCATCAACCTCGCCGGCGAGATCGTCGACCTGGGCGTGAAGTGCGGCCTCGT
Source organism: Halomonas sp. E19 (assembly GCF_052439355.1). Classification (NCBI taxonomy): domain Bacteria; kingdom Pseudomonadati; phylum Pseudomonadota; class Gammaproteobacteria; order Oceanospirillales; family Halomonadaceae; genus Halomonas; species Halomonas sp. E19. The sequence goes on from NZ_JBNFWU010000002.1 coordinate 18,650, forward strand.
GGACAAGGCCGGTGCCTGGTACAGCTACCAGGGCAACAAGATCGGTCAGGGCAAGGCCAACGCCTGCCAGTTCCTCGAGGAGAACCCGGCGATCATGGAGGAGATCGAGGCGGGCATCCGTGAGCAACTGATGGCCGCCCCCGTGACGTCACGTGAGGACACCGAGCAAGCCCCCGATCCGCTGCCGGAAGAGGCGCCGCCGATGCAGCGAGACATCGTCGAGGAGTTCTAATAGTCCCGCGCACTCCGGCCACGCGGGCGACACCAGACGGTGCGCCCGCGTTCTTGTCTCACACCCCGGAGGTTGACATTAGATTCCGTCTATGTAAGATAAAATGCTGAATTTAGCGCCTTTGAGCGCACTTTTTAGTTGAAGAGAAGCATCGCTGCCCGTTCCCATCCCCCCACCATCGCGCAACCCGGGGTAGCGATCAGAGCTAGACCAAGTCGTCCTACATCAACCCACACACCCCGTAGGAACGATCGAGCAACCGAGAGGAGATGCTCATGTCTAGCCCGTGCGCGAACACCGCCCGTACCCCCGTCCATGGTCGCCCCCGTCTGGGAGAGCCCACCAAGAGCCGATATCGCGCCGCACGTGCGCTGCGTCTGCTGCAACTGGTGGAGGAAGAGTGCGACAACACCTTTCTGATGGTCACCCGTGACGATGCGATGCCTGCCGTGGAGGAGGCCCAGCGGCATACTCACCGGCGCTACCTGCTGGCCGTCCTGGAAGAGGAGGCCCGTTGTCTCGCTACAGCGGCGCGTAAGGCCGGGGAGGGCCTTCTGTCGCGCTATGCCACCCAGCAGAAGCAGGCGCTTCACGAGGCTATCGATCTGCTCCCGCCGATCGGTCACACCGAGGCCGAATGGGAAGCGATCCGGGGTCATCTCAAGAGCCCTGTAGGCCGCCCCGCGGTGTCGCTGGAAAGTCGTTTGGCCAAGCAACGGATGGCCTATCGTGACCAGCTGGCGATCGCCAGGCACCATGAAGCCGAGCAGGGGAGCCGCCGGCGGAGATGGCCGACCTGATCGCCGTGGCGTACAACCCCAAGCTGGGCAAGCCCGCCCACCCCGTCTGGGTGCGCCGCACCAAGGCATTGCTCAACCGGGTGAAGGAGCGAATCGCCGCGATCGAGTCCGGTGACGCCCCCAGGGAGCAACGGGAGCATCTGCAGGCAAGGATGGCGGCCGAGGGGGTCGATGATCCGTCGCTACTGAAGGGCCGACCCGCCAGCGACCTGGAGGAGCGCCTGCCCATCCTGCGCAAGCGCCGTGATGCCCTGGAGAAGAAGCTGCGGCGGCCGGCTGCCGCCGACCATGCCGAGGCCAGTGACGCGGTGCCCGAGGCGCAGTTGTTGCCCAAGGGCTGTCCGCGACTCAGGGAGCACCTGGATAAACTGCTGAGGGAGGTGGGAGCCAGTCATCTGGCCATCGAGACGGTGCCGGCCGTGGCGGTGCCCGAGCTCGAGGCTCGCTACCAGGCGTTGTCCCGAGCGACCCGACTCCTGCTGGGGGATAGGGTCGCCGGCTACCCCTAAGCCACGGCGACGTGACGGCCGATCCGCCGCCCCGGGACACGGTGGCGGCGGCATCGAGGCTGAGGTCAGTGGATGCGGATCAGGACGCGGTGGCGATGCTCAGGTGACGCCCCGCATGACCGACCACGAACTGCTGGGCATCGGCGTCCCAGGTGAAGTAGAGGCGGTGGCGCTCATCGAGGGTGAGGTGGCTCTGCATGTCCCAGCGGCGGGAGCCCTCCGCCGTCTTCTCGGTGAAGATCCGCTCATCGCGCAGCTTGGGGTGCTGGTTGACACGGTCGGATTCGACGCACGCCAGGTGCCCCGGCACCACCTCCTTGAGGCTGTAGAGGGGCTTGCCTGCCGCCATGGCTTCCCAGCCTTGTTCGGCCATGGCCAGGAGCTTGCGCAGCAGGCCGGCGCCGCTCAGGGTGCTGGCCGCCTCGCTTGCCGACGTAAAGGCCGAGTCGAGGATGCGCAGGCGATCGGGATAGGTGGCCCGTGCCAGACGCAGCGCCTCCGGAGCCTGGCTCGACTGACCAAAGGCCTTTACCGCATCCACGAGGTCATCGTGGCCGATTGCGGATGCCTGCTCAGGCTCATGGGCTTGCAGCGTGGCCATGCTGGCACGCAACGCCCGGGCTTCGTCCTCAGATCGCTGGAGGGCCTCTTCAAGCTCCTGCACGCGCTGTTGCTGGCGCTCCTTTTCTGCCCGAGCGTTCACCGCGGCCTCGTGGTGCTCGTCGGCGCCTTCCTGACTTTCTTGCGGCTGCTCACCGGACACCGGCATCGAGAAGGGGACCAGCGACAGCTTTTCCCACGGTAGCTCGTCGAGGACAAGCAGCAGGGGCTCGACGTTCTCGGTCAGCATCTTGTCGCACGTGGCGGCCATGGTCTGTTGGGTTTCGCTGATGCGTTTCAGACGTTCGGCCAGGGTGAGCTGGGTATCGGCCTGGATCTCGCCGAGCGCCTCAGTGAAGCGCTGAAGGTCTCGTGCCACCAGCTCCGAGGCGAGCGGCACCAAGGGCAGGGGAGAGCACAGGGAGGGCGGCAACAGGTCGGCGTCCAGGTCGAAATGTTCGGGCGCAATGCTGTCCGGCGGGCCCTCGACATCGTCGGCCTGCTCATAGAGACAGACCTCGCCCTGTTGAAGTTGGCAGATCCAGCCGCCCAGGAGGTCGGCGTAGTAGAACAGCCGATCGACGGCACTCACCAAGCGCTCGGGGGATGATCCGTCGTTGAAGGCGGCGAGGTCCTGAGCCAGCAGCTCCAGCCACAGCGGCGGTATGCCACGCGCCCCCAGCGCTTCCTGCGACCAGGGCGCACCGTCCGGGGTGACGCTGGCGCAGACATAGCCCATCAGGGTATCGCGCTGTAGCCGGGGGATGGCACGCCTCTGTGCCTCGCTGAGGGCGTCGAGGGCCTCCTGCATCCTGGTCACGCGTGTCGCGGCGGAGCGCCAGTCGGCAAGCACATTGGCAGCGCTGGAGAGCCATTGCCCCTCGGCCAGCAGGGTTCGGATCGGCGCCAGGTCGGTGCCGGGCATCCAGGGTACCGCCAGCGGATTGCCGAACAGCAACTGACCGCCCGGTCCCGTCATGTCGCTGATCGTCATCATCAGGTTGAACCCCGCCGGCCAGAAGTGGCGGAAATCCGAGACCAGGTGAGGATCGTTGGCCAGGCTGCCAAGCGCCCACCAGGCATTGAAGGCCAGCCAGGCAGCCTCGGCATCTGCGTCCTCGCCGGCGGCATTGAGCCGTCCCAGGTGTTCAGCGAGGGGCACGATCAGGCGCAGGTATCCCTCGAAGGCGATGGTGCGCTGCGCATCGGCGCCCATGGCGATACGTGATCGGGTGAGGGTTATCAGTTCCTGCGGGTCGGTCTGGATGCCGACATGTGTTTTCCAGCGCTCGAGGATGTCGATCTCGATGACCGGGATCTTCTGTCCGTCGAGCCAGGCCATGACCGCTTCCTGGCGCTTGTGGTGTGCGGACAGGAACGTGGTGAGCAGCACGAAGTCATCGACATCGCCGTAGTGGCGCAGGAACTGCTTGCGATAGGCCTTGAAGGAGGTCTGCCGGCAGGCGCCGTAGGCGGTGATGTAGTCCTTGAGGGTGCGCCCTGTCAGTGCCTTGAAGGCAGCAGCCATGGCGGTGCGGCACCGCCCTTCGTCGTGGTCGGGCAGCAGTGTGACGAGGCTGAAGACGGGTAGGCTGACGGGCGGGTAGGTGGCCGTCGCCTCATCCCCCGTGACGCGCAGCTCGTCCTGGGCGTCCTGCACCACGGCCAGATTGTTCTGGAACACCTGGGCATAGTCCCCTGGATTGCCAAGCGCCTTCATGAATACCTTGTGGATCATCCTGATACTCCCGCGGTGGTGATGGACGACTGGTGCCCGATGTCGCCGAGGGTATCGCAGACCGGTCCTTTGGCAACGGTGCGAGATGCCCTTGGAGGGCACCTAGACGCATTGCGTCTTGATCGACCTGGGGTAGGGTTGGCGTCGACTCCGGTGCCTGGCGGCACAGCACCCGCCTGGTGCAGGCCCGGACAGGGGGCGTCAGTGACAGGTCGCTGAAAGACGGTCGGCGCCCATACCCATTCGTGATCAGGAAGACGAGACCACCACTATGCCCATCAGCCGCTTTAACGGTGTCGCCATCAATCATGCTGCGCTCGACGCGGGGGAGTCGGCCATTGTGTCCCGCTCAAGGACTCAAGGTATCGACGTGACACTGAGCATCGTGCGAGTGCGCGGGAAGGATGCCCCGACCGAAATGGAGGCGCTGATTCATCGTCACCGGGATAACCAGACCGCCTCCGTCGCTCTCGACCCTCGGGAAGTGAAGGTCCTTCACGAACAGACGGTGAGGCGGAAGGTCGTCGGCCTCATGGTGCCGCACATGGCGGAGACGCTTGCCTTGTGGGTACGCGACGAGCTCTATAACCCCTTCGCCGATAGGCAGATCAACCAGAAGAAGAGCGCCTAGGCGCTGGTCGGTACCGGCGGGCAGCCTTGGCTGCCCTGTATCGCAACGCCACCGAGGCTCGGCGGCGTATGACGACATCTCAACCTGCAGAGGAGGGCAGCCCATGGCAGGGCCGATCACGATCCAACGGCTGGCGCGTGGCCAGTACCAGGTGCTCAAGCACGGGCAGCATGTGGCCGATATCCAACGATCAACGCCTGATGAGTTCGGATACTGTGCCGAGATGCCGTGGATGCTGCGCCATGCCACGGGCCGCATCGATCGCCAGGCGACCTATGAGGACGCCGTGGATGAGGCGCACAAGATTTGAACAGCAGGCTGTGAAAAGGCCCTCAAGGGAACGTCGACGCAGAGTGTCCTCTGGCAAGGCCTGAGATGCTGTCGACGTCACCCGAGAGGAGCTGTGCCCATGGTACGCATCGACAAGAAGTCCACCCGCCTGTACGTCCTGGACACCAACGTCCTGCTTCACGACCCCGCCGCCCTTTACCAGTTCGACGAGCATGAGGTGGTCATCCCCATGACCGTCCTCGAGGAGCTCGACAAGCACAAGAACGGCATCCGCGAGATTGCCCGCACCGCCCGCCAAGTCAGCCGGACCCTTTCCGACCTCACCAGCAACGTCGACCTCGAACAGATCCACCAGGGCATCCCCATCACCCGGCAAAGTGGCACCGACGGGCGCCTGCGGCTGCTGTGCTACCAGGATCTGCAGGATCAACACGCACTGGCCGACAGCCCCGACAACCGCATCCTGGCCGAAACCTGCCGTCTGCAGAAGGAGCGTGACGATGCCTCGGTGATCCTGGTCACCAAGGACATCAATCTGCGGGTTAAGGCGGCGGCCCTGGGCGTGCCCGTCGAGGACTACCTGACCGATCGCGCCTTCGATGACAGCGATGCGATGCTGGAAGGGGTGAAGGTCTACCCGGATGCCGGCAGTGAGCTGTGGAATGGCCTCGCTCTCGATGTTCAGGTGGAGCGGGATGCCGGGCGAGTGCTGTACCAGCTGTCCGGTGAGATCCCCGCGGAGTGGCACCCCGGGATGCTGGTGGCCGACGGTGACACCGAGGCCGGGTTCGAGGCGGTGGTCCGTACGGTCACCCGCCAACGCGCCACCCTGGAGCTGCTCCGGAACTACCGGCACGGCACCGACGTGTGGGGCGTACATGCCCACGACTGTCGCCAGAACTTTGCGCTCAACTTGCTGATGGATGATGACGTCGATCTGGTGACCATTGCCGGCAGCGCCGGTACCGGCAAGACCTTCATGACCCTCGCCGCGGCTTTCGAGCAGACCCTGGACAGCAAGCGCTTCGAGCGTATCGTGTTCACCCGGGCCCCCATCACCATGAGCGAGGACATCGGCTTTCTCCCCGGCACCGAGGAGGAGAAGATGTCGCCCTGGATGGGGGCCTTCCACGACAACATGGACAACCTGCTGCGCAACGAGGATGGCGAGAGCAGCTGGGAGAACGGCGCCACCCGCCAGCTGCTCGGTTCCCGGGTGCAGATCCGTGCCCCGGGCTTCATGCGTGGCCGCACCCTCAACGACACCTTCCTGATCATCGACGAGGTCCAGAACTTCACGCCGAAGCAGATCAAGTCGCTGATCACCCGCGCCGGCCGCAACACCAAGATCGTGTGCCTGGGCAATGTGGGCCAGATCGACACGCCCTACCTCACGGCCAACACCAGCGGCATGGCCGCAGTGGTAGAGAGCTTCCGCGACTGGCCCCATGCCGGCCACGTCACGCTGAAGAGCGTCGAGCGATCCCGGCTGGCGCTGGCGGGCGAGGAGATGCTGTAGGGCAGGGGGCGAGCAAGCCAACCATCTCCCCGTCACACCGTCACGACGAGACTGCAGCCCGCCCCTTCGGCGGGCTGCATCACGTTGGCAGCGCGTTAACCCCGAAGAATTCGCAAAAGCTCCCTCAAGGGCACGAGCTGCCTGAGTAGATGGCGCAAACACTGCGATCCTATTGGATTTGTCGGCCGGGTCATGACCTTTCGTAGGGTACGCCCATGATCGGAAAAGTTTCCTCATCGAGCGCTAAGATCCCGTTTGGCCTGCGTGACGGGCGAGTGGTTCACATCGACGAGCTCTCACCCAGTGAGCGCGGGTTGCGATGCGGCTGTGTCTGCCCCGACTGCCAGACGTCCCTGGAAGCGAGGATGGGGGAGAAGGTGCGGCACTACTTCGCCCACTCGAACAGCGACCGCCCCTGCAGTACCGGAGCCGAAACCGGCATCCACCTTGCCGCCAAGCAGCTCATCGCTGATCGCCTCGCCATCCCGGTGCCGTCCCTGACCGCCAGCGTGGAAGCCGCCGATAGCCGCGGCCACAAGCTCTCCGTATCGAAGAAGATCTATCCGGGGACCGATCGCCACCCGGTCACCCATGCCGCGCTGGAAGTCGGCCTTGGCGATGTTCGGCCCGATCTGGTCGTGACGCTGGGTGGCGTGCAGATCCTGATCGAGGTCGCGGTGACCCACTACATCGACGAGGAGAAGCGCCGTCGTCTCGATGAGCGTGGCCTGCGCTGCATCGAGATATCGCTTGGCCATGTACAGCGCACCCTGACGCTCAATGTGCTCGAGGACGAGATCTACAACCAGTTCAACGCGATGTGGATCGTCAACCCTCGGCTGGCAGAGGCGCGGCCCGAGTTGGAAGCGACGCTGGCCGAGAAGATTGCCCACGCCAATGAACGCAATCGACGGGCGGATGAGAGGGACGCCCGTAAACGCCAGCTCCAGCGAGAGGGCGCCATCCGCGCAAAAGAATTGAGGTTGGCTGACGACAAGAAGCGCGTCTATGAAACGTTCGAGTCTGCGCAGCGGCGCTGCGAAGAAGAGCGGCGCCTCATGGAGCGTGACACCCAGTCCTTGAACAACATGGAAGCAGAGGCCCGTCGGCTCTTCACTGCTTGCCAGGAGCTGGCGACGAAGCTGGCGGCCACGGAGTACACCGATTGGCAGGAGCTGGTGGCCGCGGAGTCGCTAACGCAGCTGGATCGCCATATACACAACGGGATCGCACGTATGCACATCGAGACGCCTCCGTCAGCCTTGATGAGCTCGACTCCCGGGGACTGGGTCTTCGGCATCGCGCCCATGGCGTGGAAGCTCGGAATGTTTCTGGACGTGATCTTCACACCACAGATGTTGTCGGGCATCAAAGAAAAGTGGCTATCCATGGCAGACATGATGGAAAGTGCTCGCTTCCTGGGGCTCAAGGAAGTCGCTCTGCTTGTCGAGGCCCGGCAACTGCACGACAAGGCTCGCGAATTACAGCTCCTGGAGGTCCTTCCTGATGTGAATCGGCTCGCCACTCTACCCGATGACCGCCAGGCGATCATGGGTTTCGTCGGGGATCTGGCGAACTTTAATATGATTGAGCTCGTTCCTGGCATCACGATTGAATTCACCTTCCGGGGGCTGCCTCCCAACCGATGGGCCGATTGAGGCATCATACATGCCGGCCCTGAGAGCCTTATGGTCTTGCCGGCCGACAACTATCCTGGGAGTTAAATATCCGCCACGAAATATTTGATCCGACCCTAACCCTTGATAACCTAGATGCATAAGAGGAATTGATATGAAGACCGATGAAATTGAGTATGTGGGTTTTTGGCCCCGTGTTGGAGCCACGTTGATTGACACTGTGCTGTTGTTCGCTGTCATGTGGCCGCTGCTTACATATATATATGGCTGGGAATATTGGACTAGCACCGAATGGGTTTTCAGAAGAGCGGAGCTATTCATTAATTGGGTATTGCCAGCCATATTGGCTATTGGATTCTGGAGAATCAAACAGGCGACGCCAGGTAAGATGGCTGTTTCAGCTCGAATCGTCGATGCGCGGACAGGGTGTCCAGTAAGTACGCAAAGACTGGTTGTTAGATATGTCGCCTATTACGTGTCCTTTATACCATTAGGTCTTGGCATTATTTGGGTTGCCTTTGATTCGAGGAAACAAGGGTGGCACGATAAAATTGCCGGGACGGTCGTTGTTAGAAGAAAGAGCCATGGACCAGCCCCGGTGGCTTTTGAGGGACACTAACCCCAGTCGATAAATGGTCAGTGCGCCATCTCATTGCTAGGAGAGTGTAGACCACTTCAGCGAAGTGGTCTCTTGCAGAACCTTTATCTAACGCCTGGGTTTGCCTGGGGAGATCTATATTCCGTATTTATAATGGAGCTGTTCTATGCGGTACTTAAAATACGCGGCGTTCCTATCTGTCTACTTTATCCCCTTGATGGCTGGATTGGGAGCAGCAATAGTTGTCGTTCCCTACTTTATTGACGCTGTTCTGGGGGAGGCGTCAGCACCTTTCCCAGCACGATCTTTTTCCAGGCCACCTCGCTCGGAGTGGCAGGGGGTGTCATGACATGTGCTTGGCTGGTCGGGGTTGAAATGATAGCCGGTATACACAGCAAGCGCTTTGATAGTGATTATCCCAGCGAGGGCCGCGTTATTCAAGACATGGATAACACGATGTTGTTTCTGAGCGATGATGGTGAAATACTTACACCGTTCCATGCTTATCATCTAAAAGTGCCAGTAGGGAAAAGGAAAACCCTGCCAGCTACGATGGAAAATGCAATGATAGTCCCGCTAGAAGGCCCCATAAGGACCCTTCATAATACAAAAATCATTGGTCCCTGGGGCGGTACTAAGCGGCAGCGATTCCTTTCACGATTATGTTCGGCGTGGATCATTGATGTTGAGATGCGTGATGCACGGATCACATTTGATAGTGTTAAAGAGGAAGTGGTGAGGAGGCTGGAGAAAAACGAAAATTATATCTACAATTTTGGCATCTCTAAGAAAGACCTAGAGCACAAGGTTAATTTGATTTGGCGATCTGGATCAATGGAGCAATTATTTTCAGTATTTGGCCTTGTTGAGAATGATACATTTAATAAGCGCTGATTCTGCATTGATGGTATCCACCTCTCCTCCGCCCGGATTTACCCATCGGCGCGGCCAGCCCAAGCCAGCCGCGCTGTTGTCTCCTACTCCACGCTGAATAGCCTGCTCGCCCGTTGCGTCCGGCTGCGCACCACCTGCTGGGTGATATCCGCCCGCGTCTCCACCAGAGTGAAGAGCTGCTTGGCCCGGGTCACCGCGGTATAGAAGAGCTCCCGCGTGGCGATCGGATTCGGCGCATCCGGCATGACCAGCGCGGCATGCGCGAACTCCGAGCCCTGTGACTTGTGCACCGTCATGGCGAAGACTGTCTCAATCCTCTGCAGACGGCTCGGCAGGACCCAGCGAATCCCTCCTGACCCATCACCCGCCGGAAAGGCCACGCGCAGCCCCATGTCGCCCGTCGCCACGTTGACCGGCACCCGCAGGGTGATCCCGATATCCCCGTTCATCAGCTTCAGGCTGTAGTCGTTGCCGGTCACCAGTACGGGCCGGCCCTCATACCAGTGAGCCCCGCCTGCATCCTGGGGCAGGTGGCCAGAGGCGACCAGCTGGGCCTCGATGCGAGGCGTCAGCCCCTCGACCCCAGCCGGCCCACGTCGCAGCGAACACAGCAGCTGGAACTGGCTGTGCGCGGCGATCACCTGGGCGGCCCAGGCATCGAAGGCTTCCTTGCCGGCCATGTTGTCCGGCCGGTTCTTCTCCAGCACCTCGAGGTAGTGGGCATAGCCATGCCCACGCCCCGGCACGCCGTTCACCACCAGTGTCTCGAGGGCAGCATCCCCGATCTCACCCAGCGAAAGCCGGTGAAGGCCCTGTCGTGACGTGTCAGCGAGGATCTTGCTGACCTCCCCGGGCTGGTTGGTGTTGATTGCCCGCGCCAGCCGCCCAATGCCGCTGTCGGCGCCGAAGCGGTAGCTGTGCCGAAGCATGGCGATCGACTGGTCCAGCGGCCTCGCCGGCCGGCAGACCAGGTCCGGCTCCGGGCCGATCCCGCCACCCGGGTCAGCCAGTCCCGGGTTTCGGGGTGTAGTGGCCCTCCGCGGCCTGGGCGCACAGGCTACCGAGGATGGCGCCGGCTTCCACCGAGGCCAGCTGGTCCTTGTCCCCCAGCAGGATCAACGCCGCATGGGCGGGAAGGGCATCCAGCAGGCTGACCATCATCTCGACGTCGATCATCGAGCCCTCATCGACAACCACGATCTCCGCCGGCAGCGGGTTGAGTCGGTGATGACGGAACTTGCGGGTGTCAGGTCGGGCCCCCAGCAGTCGATGCAGCGTCGTGACGTCGGTGGGAACCGCGGCGCGAACGGCATCGGCATTGGGAATGCCCTCCAGCGCCAGCGACGATACCTGAGCGGCGATCGACTCATTGAGGCGTGCTGCTGCCTTGCCGGTGGGCGCGGCCAGACGAATCCGCAGGGGCGAGGTGTCACCCGGCGCCAGGGCCAAGGCCTGGAGCAGCGCCAGCAGCTTCACGACCGTGGTGGTCTTGCCGGTACCGGGCCCGCCGGTGATCACGCTGAAGTGCGTGCGTGCCGCGATGGCGCAGGCCAACTTCTGCCAGTCCGGGGACGGCCCCTCGGGGTTGGCCGGGAACAACGCCTCGAGGAGCTCCGCCATTCTGGCCTCATCGATGTCCCGGGCCTGGGCGAGCTTGTCCTCGATGGCGCGGGTGATATCGCGCTCATAGCGCCAGTAGCGGTGCAGGTAGAGCCGGTTGTCCTGCAGCACCAGGGGCGGCGCTCGGCGCCATCGGTGCTGACCAGTTCGCTGTGCGCCAGTGCCGCCTGCCAAGCCGCCAGATCGATCCAGCCCATCAGGTCTTCCGGCGTCGTTGCCGGCTGGGTGTCGCTCGGCGCGAGGTCCACCTGGGCCACGGCACCGCCGGGGTTGCGCAGCACCTCCTCCAGGTCGAGCAGCAGGTGGCCACGGCCACTCTGATGACTGGCCAGCGTTCCAGCCAGCAGCACCATGGGGTTGACGTCCGGCCGCTGACGGGCCAGGAACTCGGCGAACGCGGTATCCAGAGCGCGTACCCAGCCGGCGTCACGCCACTGACGGAGCAGCGTGACCATGGCCTGGGTGCCTTGCAGTGGGGCGTCGGCCCCGGTGGGCATCAGCGGCAGGGTATCCGTTGCCATCAGGCAATCTCCTCAGCAGTGGCGGTGGCATCAGCGAACAGGGCGTCCAGGGCCTCGATCAGCTCGCGTGACGGTTTCTCGTGGTAGACCCCGCACCCGGGCTCCCCGGTACCCCGTAGGTAGACGTACAGGGCGCCGCCTACGTGGGTGTCGTAGTCGTAGTCCGGCAGGCGCTGCCGCAGGTGGCGATGGAGCGCCAGCAGGTACAGGGCCAGCTGGACGTCATGGCGTTTCTCCGCCATGGACTGGCGCATCGCGGCGGGGTGATAGTGCCCGGCGTCAGGCCCCAGCCAGTTCGATTTCCAGTCGAGGACGTAGTAGCGCCCCTCGTGCTCCACGGTCAGGTCGATGAACCCCTTGAGCATCCCATTGAGCCGGTTATACGCAAGGGCCGGCCGGCGGATGCCGCCGAGGGTGTGAGCCTGCAGGAGCTGGTCCAGCGCCGGGGTCGCCACCTGGTGCACGCCGAACCAGAAGTCCTGCTCGACGAGGTAGCGCGACAGCCCCACCGGGGCCATGCCCGGGGCCTCTGCCAGCAGCGGGGTCTGCAGAAGCGTCGTGAGCCACTCATCCAGCCCCTCTGCCTCCTGCTCCCAGCCGCGCACCCGGCACCGACGCTCGATCATCTGGCGGCGTTCGGTGGTCTCCTCGAGGGCCTGAGTGAAGCCCTTCTGACCGGCCCACTCCAGGACGCCATGGAGGAAGTTGCCGGCCTCGGGGCCGCGGGCAAAGGCGTGGATCGTGCCCGGGGCAGGCGTGCCCGAGGCTTGGCCCAGGTAAACACTGGCCTCATCCGCCTGGGTGGCCTGCGCCGGCGTGTCGGGGGCTAGGTCACTGGAGGTAGCGCCACCGCGCTCCACGATCGCGGTGTAGCTGCTGATCCACCACGGGGCAAAGGCCGCGTGGGTCGGGCGACGGGCCGGCTGGTAGATGGCGGCATCGACGCTCGGCGGCACGACGGTACAGGACACGTCCTCATCGACCACTGACCAGGCTACCTCTCCGCACCCGGCCAGGGCCTCCTGCGCCTTGTCTTCGAGCTCAGCGGCTGACTTCATCGGCTGCCCCCGGCCAGCAGGTAGCCCAGGCTGCCCTTGTGCAGTTGGGGGAGCTTGGCGTTGCCCGGGGCCAGCGGGGCGATACCCAGGAAGGCGGCGTGCCGGGCCCGGGTCAGAGCAACGTAGAGCAGGCGCATGTCCTCGGAGAGACGCTCGTCGTCGGCCTCGCTGAACGCGAAGGGTGCATCCTTCTTCTTGCCCAGCTCGATCACCAGGCCGTCCTTGTCGTAGGTGGGTCGGCCGCGGCGACCATCGACCTCGTTCCAGTGGCTGATGAAGGGCAGCAGCACCAGGGGGTACTCGAGCCCCTTGGACTTGTGGATGGTCACCACCTTGATCAGCTCCGCGTCGCTCTCCAGGCGCAGCACCTGCTCTTCACCGGTGGGGTTGTTGATGTGCTCGGCGAGCTCGCGGATCAGCGCCTGCTCGCCGTCGAGCAGCTCGCTGGCCTGCTGAGCCCACTCGGCGAGGTGCAGGACATTGGTCAGGCGCCGTTCGCCCCCGGTCTCGGCCAGCAGCCGGCGTGCCAGGTCGAACTCGTGGACCATGAGGCGCAGCATCGGCAGCACGCCGACGGCCTGCCAGCGCTGACGATAGCGGTGGAACCGGTCCTGGTAGGCTTCCCACTCCAGCTCATCCGAGGTCAGGTGGTCCAGCCAGGCGAGATCGAGCCCCAGGGTAGGGGTCGCCAGCGCGGTACGGACATGGCCGTCGTGATCGGGGCTGGCGCAGGCCTGCAGCCAGTACAGGAGATCCCGGGCTTCCTCGCTGGCGAAGACGCTGTCCCGATCGGACAGGAAGGCGCTGGCCAGCTGGCGCCGGCTCAGGGCCTCACGCATGACCGCTGCCTCGTTCTTGTCGCGCACGAGGATCGCCACATCGGACTGCTTGAGCGGCGTGAGCGTATCCCCCGCCCTGAATCCTGCCTGCCCCTCACGGGCCTGCTGGAGCCACTGGGCGAGCTGCTCGGCGGCGTGCTCGGCCATGGCTTTCTGGTAGACCTTGGGACGCACTTTGTCATCCGGTGCCAGCCACCAGGCATTCAGCGCCGGGGCCGGCTGGCCCTGCAGCACCAGCACCTCCTCACGCCCCTTGGCCTTGACCGGGTGGAAGGGGAGCGGGTCATGGCCCTCGGCCCGGAAGCGAAAGGCACCGGCCGGGTGCTGTTCGGCGTGGGCGAACAGCGCGTTGACGGCCTTGACCATGCCGTCGCTCGAGCGGAAGTTGCGGTCCAGGGTGTACAGCCGCTCTGCGGTGTCCTGCTTGGCCTGAAGGTAGGTGCGAATATCGGCACCACGGAACGAGTAGATGGCCTGCTTGGGGTCACCGATCAGGATGATCCCGGTCTGCTCGTCGTTGGCGCTGACGCGATAGACCTGCTCGAAGATGCGGTACTGCAGGGGGTCGGTGTCCTGGAACTCGTCGATCATGGCGACCGGGAACTGCTCTCTGATCCGTTGTGCCAGCGCCGGCCCATTCTCGCCGGCGAGCGCCGCGTCCAGTCGCTTGAGCAGATCATCGAAGCCCATCTCGGCCCGACTCTGCAGCTGGCGCTGGATCGCCTCGAGGACCCAGTCACGAGCGTCGGCCAGCAGGTGCGGACGCAGGTTCGGGATCAACGCAGCAGCGCTTTGCCACGCATCCACGAGCGCGTAGAAGGGGTGATCCGGTACCGCATGCCCCTTCTTGAGCTTCATGGTCTGGGCGCCCAGCTTGGGCAGGAAGTCATTGGCGGGCCCGCCATGGGCCCACGCCTCGACGCCCTCGACCCACTCGGCGAAGGTGTCGTCATCGTCCTTGCCCCTGAAGGAGTTGCCGTTCATGCCGGCACGCAGCTCCCACAGCTGGGCTCGCAAGGCCTCCTGGTCGCCCAGCCAGGCGTCACGGGCCTGCTGTTCGGCGTCGCGTGCGCTCTGGGTGCGACTGCCCATCTCAGCGAGCTTCACGTCCAGGGGCGGGGGTCTACAGGGCCTCGTTGAACTCCAGGCGTGCCTCTTCGCGCTTGAGCAGGTCCTTGACCGCCTTGCGCAGCTCATCCGGCGACTTGAACTCCTCATAGACCATGGCGGCAAGCGCGGGAGAGAGGGGTAGAAGCGCGTGCGCCAGTAGTCCTGCACCGCCTCGGCGATCACCTCGGTCTGATCGGACAGCAGGGTCTGGGCGAACAGGTTGCCGCTGTCGAAGGCATGCTCGACCAGCATCTTGTAGCACCAGCTGTGGATCGTGGAGACCGCGGCGTCATCCATCCACTCCGCCGCCATCTGCAGCCGGCGAGCACAGGTCTTCCAGGCGGCCGGGGGATACTCGTTGCGCAGCGCCAGCAACGGGTCGCCGCTGGCAAGGTCTGCTGTCTCCGGGTCTTCGCGGAAGGCGTCGGCCGCTTCCACCAGGCGCTGCCGGATGCGTCCCTTGAGCTCCTGGGTCGCGGCATCGGTGAAGGTCACCACCAGGATCTCCGGCGGGGTCAGCAGCCGGCCGAAGCCGTTGTCACGAGGCTGCTCGTCGTCCTCCGGCATGCCATGGCCCAGCACCAGGCGAACGTAGAGCAGGGCGATGGTGAAGGTCTTGCCGGTACCGGCACTGGCTTCGATCAGCTGGCTGCCACGCAGGGGCAGATCAAGAACGAGTGACATCAGTTCGTCTCCTGGTAGACCTGCTGGCGCAGGGGGCGTAGAGCGTGGTGGCGAGCTCACGGAACCGCCCGTCGGGGTCCAGCGAAGCGAAGTCCGGGTAGTGGCGGGCGATGGTCAGGCTCTGCTCGAGCTCCTCCTCGAACGCGGTCTCGACCTTCAGCCGGTCGGCGCTGTCGTCCTCCCACAGGTTGAGGTCCAGCGCCAGGAAGGCGGCCTTGCAGGTCACCGGCAGCGGGGCGTGCATGCCAGCCAACCAGGTGTCGAGCAGCTGCCCGAGGGTGTCACGGGCTGCCTCGGCGCTCATGCCATCGAGCATGAGATCACCGGTCTGGCCGACGATGATGCTCGGGGTGTTCTCGGTGACCAGCTGCAGCGCCAGGTGGTAGGGCCAGTGCTTGATCAGCGAGGTCCACTTCACGCGGTCACCCTCGTGGAGCTTCGACGTCTCGAGGACCACCCGGGACGTCATGCCGGCGGCGTTTTCCACCACCTGATCCAGGCTGTCCTCCAGCAGCAGCTCGCCATGTGCGAAGTGCACTTCCGGGGCTGGGTCGCGCCGGACGGGGAGTCCTGCAAGTAGGCCCGGTACCGAGCCAGCTGAGAGAGCAGTGGGGCGGTGAGCCCCTCGGCGACGGTGCCGGCGAACGGCTCATGGGGCATTTCGCCTTCGCGCATGCGACGATCCACTGCCGCCTCCAGCAGCGTCTCGGGGTCGAGGGAAGGGTCGAGCGCCAGCTGCAAGCCGACGGGCTGGAGGAGCGCGTCCTGCTGCTTCCACACCTCCAGGTTGTCGTAACCGAACGGCTCGGCATCCTGGCTGACCAGTTGCTGATCGGGGAAGAAGATCCCCAGGCGCTGGCGGTAGAGTTGGTCGATGGGGCGACGGAGGAAGCTGGCCAGCTCTCGCAGGGTCACCGGGGTTTCCGGCCGCCACTCGCTCAGCACGTTCCCGCCCGGGGCATGGCTTGCCGCATCCTGAGGCGCGTGGTGCAGGTGCTCCCATTCGTCGGCGTAGGTGATCAGGCCCGCTGCCGCCGCGCCGTCACGGTAGTACGCCGCGCTGAACGGCTGCAGCGGGTGCTCGGTGGTGAGCGCCTCCACCAGCCGGGCGCCGCTGTGCTCGGTGTCGTCGCCCGCCAGCCGCCAGGCCGCGGCGAGATGGTCACGCAGCTGCCCGACCAGCACCGAGGCGGCCCGTTCCGAGTTGTCGCGGATGCTGCGCCCCACCCAGCTGATCGAGAGGTGCTTGCGAGCCGACAGCAGGGCCTCGAGCATCAGGTACCGGTCGTCCTCACGGCGTGAGCGATCCCCGGGCGGTACTGGCCCGGGCGCGACATGATGTCGAAGTCCATCTGCTGCTGGGCCCGCGGGTAGTCTCCGTCATTCATGCCCAGCAGGTAGACGTGCTGGAAGGGATCGCCCGCATCGGCATCAGGGTCGCGAAGGTCACGGCGCCGCCTAGGAAGCGTTGTGACAGCGGGTTCTCGTCGACTCGTGCAAGCCAGGTCTCCCTGACGATGTTCAGCGGCAGCGGTTCACCGAACTCGGCGCCATCGGCCTCATCCAGCCAGCTCTCCAGCCCGGCCTCGAGCGCCAGCAGCAAACGCTCCTCCTGGCGACTGTCGGCCTGGAAGACGTCCTCGAGCAGCCGGGACAGCAGCGGCACCCAGTCACGCACGCTGCGGGTCGTAGAGAGCTCGCGCCAGTAGTGGTCCAGGGTGTCCGCCAGCTGGTAAAGCGGGCCGACCAGGGCGGCATCGAGGCCGCTGACCTCACCGTAAGGGGCGATGTCTTCCCAGTCGGCCTCATCGACGTCGTCGGCATCGCCGAACGCGAAGCCGGCCAGCATCCGGTCGAGTCCGAAGCGCCAGCTATTGCGCTCATCGTCGCCCGGCAGCGAGAGGGCATCCCGGTGTTCGCCATGCAGGCCCCAGCGGATATTGGCCCCGCCGATCCAGCGCCGCAGCATCGCCAGGTCCGCCTCGGAGATGCCGAAGCGCCGGCGTAGCGCCGGAACATCGAGCAGGTCCAGCACATCGCTGGCGGTGACCCGCAGCTGCGGAAGGTTGAGCAGGGTCTCCAGGGCCACCAGCAGCGGCGCATGGTGACGCTGGCGCTGATCGGCCAGCTCGTAGGGGATATAGCGGGGGTGGCTGTAACCGAACTGGCCGAACACGGCATGGACATAGGGCGCGAAGGTGTCCGCATCCGGCACCATCACGATGATGTCGCGGGGCTGCAGTGCCGGGTCGGCGGCGAAGGCCGCCAGCAGCTGGTCATGGAGGATCTCGACCTCTCGCTGTGGGCTGTGGGCGATGGTGAACTGGATCGAGGTGTCGTTGGCGGGGTCGACCGCCGGCCACTCGTTCAGCGACTCGTGCGCCGGCCGCAGCTGGAGGATGTCGTCCTGGAGCTGGCCCAGCAGGGTATGGGTTGCTCCGGGTTCGAACAGGTCGATGCGCAGGCCGTGCCGATCGAACAGCCCAGCGTAGGCGTCCTTCTCGTCACGCTCATCCAGCAGGTGGAGGTAGTCGCGTCCCTGCTTGCCCCAGGCGGCCAGGAGGGGTGGGCATGCAGGTGCAGGTCGGCCATGTCGATATCGGCGGGGGTACCCTCGCGGTGGCGCTGGCGCCGGTACTCGGCCCGCAGGAGGGCCTTGCCTTCGACGATGTCGCCCCAGTAGTGCTGGCACGGGTTCATGGTACACAACAGGATCTGGCAGGCCCCCGAGAGGGCTTCCAGGGCCTCGAGTGACTGGTAGGGCATGGCGGAGATACCGAACACCACCACGCGGCGGGGAGCCCCTCGGGAAGGGTCTCGGGGGTCAGATGCCTGGCGGCCTCGATGAACCGACGATGCACAGCGGCGCGGTGGGTTTCGCGGGCCGCCGTCGGCACATCCTCATGGATGTCGCGCCACAGGAGGGCCTGCCAGCGATCCTCGTCGGCAAGGGGCTGAGCCACGCCCTGCGGGCTGATCGTGTGGTCGCGGCCGGCGAGCCATTCGTCGAGCCAGTCGGCCCGATAGACCTGATACTGGTCGTAGAGGTCAGCGAGCCGCTCGGCCAGCTGGAAGTGCTTGCGCTGCTCCTGGTCATCGCCGAGGAACTTGGCCAGCGGCTCATACCCGGGCTCGCCCAGCCTGGCGGGCAGAAGGCGCAGCAGGCGCCAGCGCAGCTGGGGCTTGTCGAACGGGGAAGCGGTGGGCACCGCGCCCGCGCCCTCGACGGCCTCGATGACGCGGCGGTACGAGAGCCACTGGAAGCGAGCGGGGAGCATGATGTCGGTGGCCATGGCGATCCCCATGCCGCCGCCGGCGCCCCCGGGCCCGGGTCGGCGCCCAGGGCCATCTGCATCCACTGGGCGATGCCATTGGACTGCACGAGGACCACCTCGGGCTCCAGAGGGCGAAGCGGGTTGCTGCGGGACCACTGGATCACCAGCTCCTGCAGGTCTTCCATGCGGTTGCCGTGGATCACCATGAACCCTGGCGTAAGCTGCTCTGACACGATGCATCCTCCTGTTGCCGTCAGGGCATCGTGTCATGGGTCGTCGATTACACAAGGGGGCGGGCGGGGCCCACCACACAGCTGCACAGTGGGCATATAGTGTTCGGAGAGGATGATCTCGCAGGAGGCAAGATGTGCAGTCACTACGAAGCCCCGAGTCGTCAAGCGATGTTGGAGGCCTACGGCTTAGCAACCGATGAAACGTGGTCGACGGATCTATGGCCCGGCTACAGCGGGCCGCTCGTGCGGCTGGCGCCGGCCACGGACCCACACGATGAGGCGGCTCCAGCCCTCGAGGCGTTGGCGGGCACCTTTGGCCTGCTACCGGCATGGGCCAAGGACGACAAGCTGGCCCGACGCACCTACAACGCCCGGTCGGAAACGGTGGCCACCAAACCCTCCTTCCGCACCGCCTGGCGCCAGGCTCGCCATTGCATCATCCCCGCTGCAGCGATCTACGAGCCTGACTGGCGCAGCGGCAAGGCAGTGGCGACGCGGATCTGGCGACGTGACGGGAAGCCGCTGAGCATCGCCGGCCTCTGGGAGCGCTGGCGCTCGCCCGCCGGAGACGTCGTGCACAGCTATACGATGCTGACGATCAATGCCGACGACCATCCGCTGATGAGCAACTTCCACCGGCCAGGGGCGGAGAAGCGCATGGTAGTGCTACTCCCCCAGGCACGGATCAAGGATTGGCTGACGGCCTCTGCCGACGAAAGTGCCGAGTTCATGCGCCCCTATCCCGCTGACCGCCTGGTAGCCGAGCATCGACCAAGCAGGTAAAGAGGGTCCTGCCCTTGCATAAGCGTCGAATGGTGGGAAAGTAGGGCTGCTGAAGGCGGTGGACGGGAATCCGGGTCCTCCTCCCGCCCACCTTACACGCGTTGCGACCTGATGGCCCCACGCTGGCGGGATGCTCGCTGTGAGTAGTATAGGCACCAACAGGCCGGAAGAAGCCGGAATTGATCGAGGACGACACAGTGGTCATGACTGCCAAGAAGTTTCGCCGACTCCGCGTTCAGGCACGTATCCAGCAGCTGCACGGGATCGCCGCCTTCGATGACGAGGTGGACCCGATCGCTCTCGAATGGTTTAAGCGCGATGGCCAGACCGCCGATACGCTGGCATTGCGGCTTTCTCCCTTCACACCGGATGCCAGGAGCCGTCTGGCGCTCTACCCTTTACGGCGATCTGATGGGAGGCCACACCTCGTTTCCCGGCGTCGCTTCCCCACCTATTAGGCCAGTATCCGCAGGATCTCTCGCACGCGTTCGTCGCTCAGCGAGTAGTAGATGGACTGTCTGTCCCGTCGTGTCGTCACGATACCAGCCTTCCGCAAGATCCGCAGGTGCTGGGACACGGCGGACTGGGAGAGCCCCAGGATCTGTTCGATTTCCCCCACCGAGTGCTCGATGCCGTTCTCAGATGCGAGGAGCCTCAGCAGCGAAGCCCTGGGGCGGCTGCCCAGCGCCTTGAGGACCAACACGGCGTTGTCGAAAGCTTCCGGTGACATCGTGACCGGAGCGCCTGGGGGAAACTCTGTGGCCTTGCGCATGGTGCGACCTGGTTGGGAATGCTGTTGCATTAGGAAAGCATCACACCCGCGTCGCAAGCGCTCTGCTTGGCCGGTGACACAACGCGTCAATGCATCTAGTCACCGCCAGCTGGTGACCTTTCTGGCGAAAGTGCCCCTCAAGGGCACGTTGAGCCCCGAGTGCCTCCGGCGAGGCATGGCAATCTCGTGGCATACCAACCACGCCCACGAGGACCACCATGCAGCTGAAACCCGTAGCCAGTGTTGGCGCCCTGTTCAGCGCTGAGCCGCCCCGAACCACCATCTCTGCCGAGAGCAACGCCTATTTCGAAGCGACGTGGCAGCTGTCAGGCGACGGCGCGCACACCCATGCCGAGCTTCGCCTGCGCCTGTTCCATTTCAGCGATCTGGGAGGCCTTGTGGCGTCATGTCAGCTGATCGGGATCACTCCACGCCGGCTGCGGCATGGCAAGCAGAGCGACCATGACCCCGGGCACTATGCCTGGTACGTCAAGGAGGCAGCGTCCCTGGTCCTGCGCCATCTGAAGGACAGTGGCGTGTCGCCGAGCCAGTGGCATGGGATGACGGTGGATATCGTGGATGCGAACTATTTCCGGTGGGCTCATGGAGAGGTTCGCCAGCCAGACGCGGGGCATGCCAGCGATGCGCTGCAGAATGCTGTCGACCATTACCTGGAAGGGGTTGCCAGCCCCCGGGTGATCGTGTGCCCCGAAGATGACGATCCAGCCCTGACCGGGCTGCTGGTCCACGCCGCGATGGCCATCGATGGCCTCTACAAGGAGCGCATCGACACCATGCGCCAGCTCTACGAAGCCGGCGGCGTGGCGCCGGTTCATACCCCTGGCATCCGGAAGGGAAGAACGTTCAGCCGCAAGCTTGCTTCGGCGGGTGATGAACTCCACAAGGCAGGGGATAGGGAGCTTGGGAAGGTCGCGGGCAAGGTGGGCGGGCTCAACCGCCGGGGTCGCACTGCAATCGTCCTGGCGCATCTGGACCGTCGGCAGGCCGAACATGCTGACGTCGATGCGCATAGTGCGGAGGTGATCACCAAGGCCTTAACGGGGAAGGGGCTAGGGCGTGCCAACGGGAAGCGCTACCACGCCGCTAATAAGCTCCCCTCCAATGTCCGCTGCCAGCTCATGCGCAGCATTCAGCCGTCCATCGAGTGCTTCTCCGATGTCTCGTATTTCGCGTCGCGCATCACCCGGTTGCGCTGGCAACGGCACTGGAGGCGCATGGCCTATGAGATGGCCGATGAGATGGGATATATCCCCGACACGGCGGCTCGGGTCGAAACCCAACCGGCGGTCGAGGTATGACATCATGGAGTCATGGATGCTGGAGGAGCGCCCCGTGGACGACGATCCGTTTTACGATGATTCCCTCGACGACGAGGAAGAGGGCTGGGGGAGGAACCCTTCGGCCAGGACTACCGCCTCCGCGAGGTGATTGAGCATGAGCTGGCGCACGGCCGGCTCGACCCTGTCCTGGAGGAGGCCGTTCGCCACGGCGCTACCCAGACGGCGGCCGGAACCGAGCGTACGGGTGTTGCCGCCGGGCGGCTCTATGCGCAGTGGTTTCTCTCTTCCAATCCGGTGCCGATCCCGGTGCGGGAACGCGCCGAGCACTGCGGCCGGCAGGCGGCGGTGCAGGGGTTCCACTATTCGTGGTTCGCCCCGCTCCTGCAGGAGCATGCCCAGCGCCACGATGCCATCGCGGGATTCGCCCTGGGCTATGCGATCGAGCGGCTATCAACCCAAGGCGATGCCAGCCAACGCACCGCATAGGTACCGGACGGACTCATGAAATCGACCCGCGCCAGCGCATTCTTCCAGTTCGCCACCATCGGTCTGGCGATCGCCTTCCTGTTCACCGGCTCCTGGGCCATGGCCTGAATCCGGGCTGGCTCTTCGCCGCGGCCGCCATGCTGACGGCCCTGCTGAGCCTCTATGCCCGGTACCCGGGCATGAGGGGCTGGCACGTGGCCCTCGCCTTCGCCGTCGTCCTGGCCGCGGGGCTGCTGCTGCTCACGGCCGACCCCGTGCTGCCCAGGGTCCTTTCCGGCGTGGCGATCGCGCTGGTGCTCCCTGTCACCGCGGGAATCGCCTGGCGTCGCTGGGCATAGCCACTGCTTCCGGCGGTAGCGTGGGCCTCGCCATGAGGCCTGGATGATCCTTCCCTCCTGAACCCTCCTCGCTGACGCGTCGGTACGCCGCGTGTCGGCGGTCTCTTTGCGCCCCGGCCCCTCCGTTTTATGGTGCTTGCATAATCATAAATTGGTTATAGCTTGGCCCCATCACTCACCACGGGGAACGCACCATGAGCGATGACCGCAACGAAGACAGCGTCGAAGAGGCGTTGAGCCTGCTGACCGGCTCGCATGCCGAAGCGCTGGCGCCGCTGCATCGGGCCGAGCTTTACGGGCGCCTGACCGCGTCGGGGTGGACCGAGGCACAGATCGCCAAGCGGGTCGGCCGTTCCCAGCCCCACGTGCACAAGACGCTGTCCTTTCTCCAGCTGGGCGATCGGCTACGGGCGCTGGTTGAGGCCGGTGCGCTGTCGGCCACCCTCGCGGTATCCCTGCAGCGCGATCACGGCGACAACGCGGCCGGCATCGTCCGTCAGGCCCAGGCCATGGCCCAGGGCAAGCGCCGTGTCACGGCCCGCGACATCGCCGCGGCGCTGTCGGCCTCACCGAAATCGCTGAGCGATGAGGAGCAGCTGACGATCAATGCCCGGCTGCTGCCGCTGCTGTGGCACCTGGATCACGCCACGCCGACCCCGGGTAGGCCCGGCTTCCTGACCATCACCCTCCCCAGAGAGGAGGTCGAGGCGCTGCAGGCGCTGCGCGGCATGCTGGCGCTCCGGCCCGCCGGCGGCGAACAAGGACGGGAGGAATGATCATGCACGGTATTACCGTAATACCGTATACGGTAGAAGATAGCGATTCCGACTCCCGCGAGCTCTCCCCGCCCACCGGCGCGATGGATGACCTGCTGGAACGTCGGGAGAGGGCGCTGGCCCTGGTGGGCTCCGCGATGGAGCAGCTGGCCGAGGCCACGGCGCTGATGCCGCTCAATGGCTTCGGGTTCACCTCCGGCCTGCGTAAACAGTCCTGGGCATCGCTGGCCTGCCGTCCCGACGAGGTGCGCACCCGTGCCGTGGCTGAGGCAGCCAGTGCCTTCGATGCCGAGGGCTGGCGCTGGTTGATGGACCACTCCGGGATGTCGGCGGTGATGACCGCCGACGACAAGCGCGAGATTCAGCAGGACCTGGCGACCAACCCCTTACCCCTGACCCGGGAGAACGTCCACGCCACGTTCATCCAGCTGTTCGGCCAGCGCCACGAGGTGTTCCGTCGGGGCGTCGTCGAGCTCTTCCGCTCCTTGGCACGGGCGTACCGCAGCCATAGCGCGTTCAAGGTCGGCACGCGGCTGGTGCTGCCCCAGGCCTTCCGGGAAGCCGGCTGGAACGGGTTCAGCTCGGCTCGGGAGCGCGTCGATGACTTGGAGCGGGTGCTGTATCTGCTCGAGGGGCAGGACCCGACCCACCTGACCCATGCCGAGCGGCTATCGACCGAGCTCGAGGCCTGCCGCCGCCGCGGCGAACGCGAACACGAGACCGACTGGCTGACCTGTCGCTGGTTTGCCAACGGCAACCTTCACCTGTGGCTCAAGCAGCCCCAGCACGTGGAGCGCATCAATGCCCTGATCGCCGAGGAGTGCGGCGCCAGCATCCCCCACGAACACCCCAGGAGGACCGCCTGATGAACCAGCAGACTAACGATCACGCCCCGACCGTTGAGGTGCTCGGCGAAGAGCTCGGCGAGTTCTTTGCGCCGGTCTCGTCAGACATGATCGACCAGCTCATTGGCCAGTATCAGGCGATGCGTCGCAAGATTCAGGAGACGGTGGACCTGGTGATGGGGGAGGGCCGTCAGGATGCCATCGGCTACTGCCTCGAGGGCAACATGCCGGACCTGTCCCGCTATGGGGGCAAGAGCCTCGAGCGACTGCTCAACCCCGAGGGGGCCTACAAGGCGCTGGACGCCGATTTCTGGCAGCGGGCCTTGAACCTGACCGACATCCTCGAGGTCATGCCGGCCAAGCGCCGCAATGACTGGGCCGAGCAGATCCGCCGCTTCGATACGCCGGCCTTCGAGGAGAGCACCGTCAGGGCTACCCTGGAAAGCCTGCTGGCGCAGCGCCCGGCCTTCTTCGCGGAACGGGTGGACGGCGTGTTCCGCGTGCTGTCCGGTGTGCACAAGACCAACAAGACCGTCGGTTTCTCGAAGCGCATGATCGTCGGCTGCATGCTCGATGACATGCAGCATCCCAGCAGCCGCATGGCGAACTACCTGAACGACCTGCGGGCGGTGGTGGCTCGCTTCATGCACCGTGACGAGCCGTCGCACAACACCACCTACTGCGATCTCTACCGGCTGCGTGAGCGGCTGGGAGTGTGGCATAGCCTCGATGGCAATGCCCTGCGGGTCAGGCTCTACAAGAAAGGCACCTGCCATATCGAGGTGGCGCCCGACATCGCCTGGCGGCTCAACCGGGTGCTCGCCAGCCTGTTCCCGGAGGCGATCCCCAGCGAGTTCCGGACACAGCCGGCGCCCGGTCCCAAGCCGAAGCACTTCGACCTGATGACCCGCCCGCTGCCGTTTGCTGTTCTCAGCGCCCTGCGCGACTGCCGGCCCCACGACGACTGGACCGAGTTGACCGTGTGCGCCACCGACAAGCACACCTGCCAGGAGGTGGAGCGAGTCCTCGAGTCACTGGGCGGGGTGCGCACGCAGACGCGACGCTACGCCTTCGACTACAACGTCCAGGAGGCCATCAATCACGTGATCCTGTCGGGAGTGATCCCGGATCAACGCAGCCACCAGTATTATCCGACGCCTGAGCACATTGCCGAGGCGGCCGTCGCCGCGGCCGAGATTGCACCGGGTGAGGACGTGCTGGAGCCCAGCGCCGGTCAGGGTCACCTGGCCCGCCTGCTGCCCCAGGAGCGCACCACCTGCGTGGAGGTGGCTGCTCTGCACTGCCAGGTGCTCAGGGCCCAGGGGTTCGAGGTGGTCGAGGGTGACTTCCTGGCGTGGGCGAAGTCGGCCCCGCGCTTCGACAAGGTGGTGATGAACCCTCCCTACCAGGGCGGTCGACATCAGGCTCACCTGGATGCCGCGGCCAAGCTGGTCGCCCCGGGAGGCAGACTGGTGGCGATCCTGCCGGCCACTGTTTCGTCGCACCCCTCAAGGGCACTGAGCGACTGGGAGGTGGAGATCTCGACTCCCTACACTGGCGACTTCAAGGGGACCAGCATTTCGGTGGTCATCCTGACGGCCACCAAGCCCGCTGAAACCTCAAGGAAAGCCGCATGAACAAGGTTCACTACCATTTCCTGCTGATCCTGATGCTCACCGGGCTCTGCGCCGGGCTGCTCTATCACCTGCGCTCGGAAGCGCTGATCGCTCCGGGGGTGTTCGCCGGAGCGCTGGGGATCGTCGCATTCGTCATGCTGCTGGCGCTGCTGGGGTCGCGTGGCTCCTGGCGCCAGCCTCGCGATACCGGGGTGCCCGACCACGTCCAGGAAGAGCGCGATGCGCAGTCGCGTCGCTACCTCGAGAAGCACCATGCCCAGGAGGCCTCTCCCCAGGTGATCAAGGCGGCGAGAGAGCTGGCGCAGCGCGAGGGGCACCTCGACTCCTATGAGCGACGGCTTGCGGGCATCGATCACCAGCCCCTGAGGCTGGGTGATGTGTGGCTGGCGCTGGAAGGCAGCCGCGTCGAGGCAGGGGTGAAGACCGCCATGGACGACAACGCGCTGACGCGCCTGACGCAGGGACGCCTCGACGCATGAACACTCGTCTCTACCACGCCACCACACCGGTGGCGGCCTATGAGATTCTGGTCTCGAGGCGCTATACGCCGGCCACCACCGACCCGAGCCACCCCTCGGCCGCCATGCCGATGCTCTGCTGCGACTTCGTCGGTGAGCCTGTCGCCTCTGTCCCTGGCAAGCCACGCGAGGCGATGGGCGCCTGCCTGGTGCCGGCTGGGAGCCAGGACCACCTCCGCGTGATTGGTCTGCGCATCGATCTCGGCGTTCTCAAGGAACACTGGCTCGCCGGCCGGCTGCCAAGCCAGCTGAAGGGCGCCTCACGGGGCCAGCCGGGCTCTCTGAGGCGCCTGGGCGTGAGCCGTGCCGTCAGACAGGCCGAAAGACACCTGCTGGCGCTGGTGCCCAGTGATGGCGTGCCCCTCCGGGTGGAGGGACCTACCCAGCGGGACCGTGAGCTGCATGCTGAGTACGACCGGGCGGCCACTCGGCCCGAAGTGCTCGCGGTACTGCATGGCGCCGCCCTGGCGCGGAAGTGGGGGTTAGGCCTGACCGACCAGCTCGCGCAGCGAACTCCCAGCCAGCAGCTGCGGGATGCAGCGCTCTATCTGTTGATGGCGCCGGGCTTGTTGTCCGAGGACGCCATCCCGGGCGATCTGCACCTCATCCCCGATTCCCGACTGTACCGGGACAGCTGCCACCTGCTGGCGCATGTCTCGGCGGCCTGATGCATCCGCCATGCCGGCATATCGCGATGTGCAGACACTACGCCGCGACGCCGCCCAGGTCCGGCGTGAGACAGGGGCGTTCGCCCCGTCGCCCTATCCGGCCTGGAGCGCCGAGGATATGGCCTGGCTGGCAGGCATGGACGATGCCTCGGGCGACTATCCGGCTCAGGCGCCACCGACACGGTCGGGTGAGGCGCAGCTGGCGCTGTTCTGAGACCATGTGGCCATGATCAGGAACGTCTCATCTTCGACCGCAAAGATCCCGTTTGGCCTGCGTGACGGGCGAGTGGTTCACATCGACGAGCTCTCGCCCAGTGAGCGCGGGTTGCGATGCGGCTGTGTCTGCCCCGAGTGCCAGACGTCCCTGGAAGCGAGGATGGGGAGAAGGTGCGGCACTACTTCGCCCACTCGAACAGCGACCGCCCCTGCAGTACCGGAGCCGAAACCGGCATCCACCTTGCCGCCAAGCAGCTCATCGCTGATCGCCTCGCCATCCCGGTGCCGTCCCTGACCGCCAGCGTGGAAGCCGCCGATAGCCGCGGCCACAAGCTCTCCGTATCGAAGAAGATCTATCCGGGGACCGATCGCCACCCGGTCACCCATGCCGCGCTGGAAGTCGGCCTTGGCGATGTTCGGCCCGATCTGGTCGTGACGCTGGGTGGCGTGCAGATCCTGATCGAGGTCGCGGTGACCCACTACATCGACGAGGAGAAGCGCCGTCGTCTCGAGGAGCGTGGCCTGCGCTGCATCGAGATATCGCTTGGCCATGTACAGCGCACCCTGACGCTCAATGTGCTCGAGGACGAGATCTACAACCAGTTTAACGCGATGTGGATCGTCAACCCGCGGCTGGAAGAGGCGCGGCCCGAGCTGGAAGCGAAGCTGGCCGAGCAGATTGCCCAGGCCAATGAACGCAACCGGCGGGCGGACGAGGAGGTGGCCCTGGAGCGTCAGCGCCAGCGAGAGGCCGCCATTCGGGCTGAAGAGAGATGGCTGGCTGACGCCAAGCGTCGCGCCGATGAGCAGGCGAGGCTGGATGAGCAGGCCCGGCTCGATCGCGAGAAGCGAGCCGAAGAGACGAAGGCCAGGTGGGAGGCGCAACGCAAGGCCGATCTCGAAGCGGAGCAGCGGCGTCGAGAAGAAGCGAGGCGCAACTGGGAGCGGGAGCGCGAGGCTCAGAGCCTGACTGGCATGGAGGCGGAGGCCAGGCGGCTCCACACTGCTTGTCGAGAGCTTGCGATGACGCTGCCGGCCACGGCATCGCTACCACAGCGCTTTTCGCTTCCCCAGCTGGAGCGCCATACACGCAAGGCGATGGCGCGAATGGACATTGAGGCGCCCCCGCCGGCCTTGACGCGTTCAATCCCTGGGGACTGGGTGTTTGGCATCGCGCCCGTGGAGTGGAAGCTCGGGCTGTTCCTTGACGTGATCTTCACGCCTCGGGTGTTGTCGGGCACCGAGCACTGGCTCTCGATGGCGGACATGATGGAAAGTGCTCGCTTCCTGGGGCTCCAGGAAGTCGCTCCGCTCGCCGAGGCGCGGGAACTGCACGACAAGGCTCGCTACTACCAGCTGCTGGAAGCCCTACCCGAGGTGAGTCGTCTCGCCACCCTGCCCGATGCCCGTCAGGCGATCATGGATTTCGTCGGGGACCTGGCGAGCTTCAATATGCTCGAGCTCGTTCCTGGTGCTACGGTTGAGTTCACCTTCCGAGGGTTGCCGCCCAACAAGTGGGCTACGTGAGGCACCGCCGCCAGACTAATGCGCCTCCGGCAGCTCATCCCAGCGGGTGGTATAGGCAGGTGACAAGAACTGCCGGCGCATCTCCCACCCTGACGCGACCTCCTCCTGAGCGATCCGTACGGTCCCGCGTCCCATCCTGGCATTGATTCGGTCCATGACGGACATCAGCTGCTCACTGCCGGGCCGGCGCCCTGGGGCAAAGAGATCGTCGGTGCGGTGCCGGGCCGGGACGAACTGCGAGAGCATGACACCGCCCTTGGCATAGGCCGGACCCTCCCGGTACATCTGCTGGAGAGCGCCCATCGCCGCGCCGATCAGCTCGCGGCTGTCATCGGTGGGGGCGGGAAAGGGCACGATCTGGCGTGCGCTGTAGGGCTCCCCCGGCGATCGAACGGTGAGGTGTGGATGAAGACCTGCAGGCAGTGGGTCAGCGACCCCTGGCCACGGAGCTTCGCCGCGGCGCGGGCTGTCAGGCTGGCTAGCGCGGCGGCGAGCCCTCGCGGTCGTGCACCCGCCTGCCGAAGGACTGGCTGGCGATGATCTGCTGCTTGGGTACCGGGTCCTCGTCAAAGGGGAAGCAGCGCTCCCCGTTGAGCTCCCGGGCCGTGCGCTCCACGGTGACGCCGTAGTGGCGTCGCAGCAGTCGCGGGTTGGCCCGCGCCAGCTGCCAGGCGGTAGAGATACCCAGATCAGCCTCCAGCCGGCGGGTCAGTCGCGAGCCTATGCCCCAGACCTCATGGACCGACGCCAGCTTCAAGAGCTTCTCGCGGCGCACCGGGTCGCGCAGGTCGACCACGTTGCCTGTCTGCTTGGCCCACTTCTTGGCGCCCCAGTTGGCGAGCTTGGCCAGGGTCTTGTTCACGCTGATGCCGATCCCCACCGGCATGCCGATCTGTTGTAGCAGGGTGGCACGGGTCTCGTGGCCCCAGGTTTCCAGGTCGTCTCCGAGTCCGCTGAGATCCACCCACGCTTCGTCAATTGAGTACGGCGCCATGGCCGCCACCTGCCGGGCGAGCAGGGCCATCACGCGATCTGAGATGTCCTGGTAGAGCGCGAAGTTGGAGCTGAAAACCGCGACTTCCCCCGTCGATAGAGCGGGGCGATCTCATGCCAGGGGCGCCCATCGGAATGCCGAGGGCCTTGGCCGCCGCGTTTCGGGCAATAGCATTACCGTCGTTACTGGATAAAACAACAGTAGGGAAATCGCGAAGCCATGGGCGAAAGATGATCTCCGCCGAGGCGTACATCGAGTTGCAGTCGACCAAGCCGATGGCATGGTGAGGCGCGGGCAGGGCGCTCATGGCGAGCTCCCCAGGTGATGTAGGTTCCAGGTGGCGACGCCCCAGACCTCGAGCTCCTCGCCATCGCCCAGCACGATCGGGTGGTGGTTCCGGTTCGCCGGGACCAGCGAAACCCGTTCGCCCTCGATCACGAGCGTCTTGACCAGGAACTCGCTTCCCACCCGGGCGACCACGACATCCCCGCTTCGTGCCTGGCGGGCCCGATCGATGATGAGCACGTCATTTGGGTATATGCCAACCTCGATCATCGAGTCACCCCGCGCTCGCACCAAAAAGGTGGAAGGCTCCCGCACTCGCACCAGGTCGTCCAGGGACAGGGAGGCTCGCTCCAGGCTTCCGCCGGTGATGGAAAGCCGCAGCTAGCCTCAGGGTAGAGGGGGAGCATGGCGGGCTCCCCGGACAAGGCAAGGGGGCCCAGAACATCAGCCGACATGAGGGATGGCTCCAGAAAGCTGTATCAATGTACAGGATAAGGAGGGGTGTTGGTTCCAGCAAGGGAGAGGCGGGGTCATGGTCGAGGTTCTAACCCGATCGGACACCAAGTATCGAACGAGCAACGAGCATGATATGGGTATCGCAACGCCAAAATATGGTGCTATGCTGGGGCCAGTATGACCCAATCTCTCAGGCAGGAGCCAGTGATGAGTAGAATCCTCTCCGTGGCGTCCCACAAGGGCGGGGTCGGGAAGTCCAGTACCACGATCTTCCTGGCGCAGCACCTGGCGAACAAGGGGCGACGGGTGCTGGTCATCGACAACGATGCCCAAGGCAACACCACGACCCGGTTGATCCTCGGGGACGATGGAGAACCCGTGCCCCTGGCGTCGACCACGGCGGCCGATCTCTATACCCCGCACCTTGAGCAGCTCGAGGTGACCCACTGTCCTCGCGGCATTGACCTCATCCCGACACCCAAGAACTGCGCTCGCCTGTATGCAATCCAGAGCTCGGAGCTGGATGACTGCCTGGTCTTTCGCAACAACTGCTGGGCACTGCTCGATGACTACGACGTGGTGATCATCGACTGCCCACCGAACTTCGGCGTCACGCTGGTGGCGGCCTTGGCCATGAGCACCCACGTGATCAGCCCCGTCAAGCTATCCGGCTTTGCGATCGATGGCATCGAAGGCATCCTCGGTACCATTGCCAGCGTCAAGGCCCAGTACAACGAGGGGCTCAAGTTCGCCGGCACCTTCATCAACATGCTCGAACCGGGTGCCAAGCGCCAGAACCGCAATGCCCTGGAGTTTCGTAGGGTGCTGGGGGAGCTGGTGCTCAACAATCATCTGGCTCGCCGGCCGCCGATTGATACCGCGATCGACGAGGGGTGCCGATCACCTCACTGACCTATGCCCATGTCGCGGCCAAGGAAGTCGCCGCCCTGATGGATGAAATTGAGGAGCGCCTGCAATGAGCTCAAGCATGCGAGGCCTGGACAGCATCGTCCAGGCCGCCAGCCTGGTGGAAGAAACGGGCCAGAATGTTCTGTCGCTGAATACCGATGACGTGGTGTCTCGCGCCCAATCGCGCAAGAAGTTCAAGCGGATCGAGGAACTGGCGGCGTCCATCAAGGAATCTGGTCAACAGCAGCCGATCGTCGTCTCGCCCAAGAACAGCAAGGGGAAGTACACGATCCAGAAGGGGAGCGACGCTGGCGAGCCTGCAAGCTGCTGGGCTGCAAGGTGGCCGCCATCGTCAACAACCGCCACGAGAAGCCCCTCGAGGCGCTCAGTGGTGAGCTGGCCGAGAATATCCAGCGTGAAGACCTCGAGCCCATGGAGCTGGCTGAGGCGCTAGCCCGTTTCGTCGACGAAGGGAACATGTCCCAGCGCCAGATTGGCGAGATGCTGGGGAAACCCACAACCTACGTGTCGGTATACCTCTCGCTGCTCAAGCTGCAGGACGGCATCAGGGAGCGCCTCTATGACACCGGGCTGGTGACCGATCCCGAGACCCTGAACAACCTGCGCCAGCTGCACAAGCTCGATCCTGAGTGGGTTGAGGAGATCTGCGCTCAGGCAGAGGCCGAGGAAGGCCTCTCGCGTCGCGACACTCGGGAATGGCTGCGTGTGGCGAAGAAGGTCAAGGATCAAGGCGTCCGTCCCAAGGACGCCTTCTTGGCGGAAGGGGCTGCCCCGAAGGAGCCCGAGGCATCGAAGGAGCGCCCGGGGAAGGGGTCGGCAAAGGCACACTACTGGAAGAGCCGGTAGGCCACGAGGACGAACAGGGGGCGGGCGAGGGCGCTTCAGCGCCGCAGCGATCTTCCGAAGGCCAGTCGAGCCAATCAAGCCCGGCGGCCAAGCAAGGGGCGCCCGGTGAACCCGGTGCCGGACCCCAAGGTGGTGCGTCGGAACCGGCAAGCGAGCCTGAGGCTGGCGGTCAAGGTGCCGAGCCCGAACCGTCGGCCCCGCCCGCCGCCACGAAGTCCGAGGCGAAGCAACAAGGCTGGAAGGACATTCCTCCTGAGGCGATCCGGGTCTATTGCGCCTGCGAGATCGATGATGAGGCAGGTGAGGTGCAGATGGGCTGGATCATGACCTCTCGTGTCGATGTAGAAGACGGTTACGTGTGGGTCATGCTGAACAACGACGGCAACGAGGAGCCTGTCCGGCTGCCCGCTGAGGCGATCACGATCACCTCAGTGAGGGCGGTGGACTGAATGACCATGAGCGAAGGACTCAGCAATCCGTGCCGGCGCCGCTACGCCCTGGTCAATGCCCTTGCTGAACTCAAGGAGCCGACGATGTCCGATCTGCATCGGCAGACGGGCATCCCTGAAACCACGATTCGTCGCCTGATGACGACCCTGCGCCAGGAGCTTGCGATCGATCTCCGGTACATCCATCCAGTCAGCACGACGCCATCAGGATCGGGCTATTACGAGCTGCGCAGCTGGGGCATTCTGGATGCCAAGGCGTTCCGACGCACCTTCGGCCACATCCGACGAGGGGACGAGGTGGTGGAAGAGCTCTCACCGCGCAGAGGGGCATCCACTCAGACACGCTGAATCGATGGTACACTGAGGATGCACACAGCTCTCCTCAGGTTGTGCTGCCCCGAGGCTGCTGGCCGCTCTCACACTGCCAGCAGCCTCTCTTTTGCACCTCCGGCTCCCCCGCCCCTCGCTGTACCATCGGAACCGCGTGTCTATAACGCCCACTATTCGGCGCTTGCCTGACCATAAAATGGTGATAGCTTTGACCCTGAAGATCGACCTTTGTGATGCCCACCCTCGACGGAATCGGGCCCACGGAGTCTTTCGAAGAGTGTCGAGCAAGCCCACCACGGGGTGTAAGAGATGGCTTACACGACTAAGGCTGAAGTCGTACGAAGAACGGCCGATAGCGTGATGCAAGGCCTAATCACATTCCCTTACAATGGCTGAGTCTAGGACCTATGACGAATCTCAGCCCGCGTGGCAGGTCACTGCGACCCGAGGGTCTCAGAAGGTGGCCTACCCGACACAACACTATCCAGACATACGAGAGCTGAGGAGGGACGGTGAGCAACTGCCATCCGGGCCCCAGGACAGAACAAACCCTGCTGGAGCTATCGACAGCAAGCCAGCGCATCGAGGCACTCGCCGAGTGGCGCTACACTGGCTTTTGTCAGGACTACGAGGGTCCGATTGCCTACTGTGAGCTGTGCAAGGCCAGTCACCAGCGTTTTCGGTTCCGCCTCGACAATGCCCACAACCGTCGTCGCATCTGGGTGGGGTCCGGATGCGTCCTGGGTCATGCCTTCCGTGTCGAGAAAGACGGCGTGGCTCTCAACCAGCGAGCAGCAGAGCGACACATCCACGATACGATTCAGGGCTTCCTGCGTGACGAGATTGTCGCACGCTTGCTCGTCGTGGCCATGCGCGACACCAATGAGCTGCTCGCCGAGGCCTTGGTGCACTACCAGCAGACTGGTCACCTGACTCCCCGCCATGCGGCCATCTTCTTCGATGCCATCGAGCGCGATCGTATCGACACCACACAGGCCAAGTTCCATATCTACCTGCGCCGCCGGACAGACCAAGCAGAAATGCGCAGCTTGGCCACCTGGCGCGTCTGGCGGTTCTGGCATGCCCTGACGCCGGCGCAGCAGCAGCAAGCTCGTGAACTCGGCCACCGCCCCCGCCGAACAGCCACGTGGCAGTACGCCAGCACCACTCAAAGGGCACGTGTTCGCGGCCATAGCGGTCCCCGATATGATCTCCAGGCGACCCAACAGCAAAGGGCGAGGCTCCGCAGAGTCTCGCCCTTTGTGCGGCTGGAAAGTGTCGGTTACGGCATCTCGTAGCGAACCCCGCGTTCCGGTGCGACTCCAGCCCGAGCATGCTCTGCACCATGGGGCCTAGCCCCTGGTGAGGCGCTCCAGGGTCGACAGACGCGGTGTGTAGTTACGCAGCTCGACACCGCCGATGAGCTTGCGGGACAGCTGCTCAAGCGTCAGGACCTCATCGATCAGCCCCAAGCCCTTGGCCTGCTCGCCGGTCCACACCAGGCCGGAGAAGACATCATCGCCCGCCTTGAGTCGATCGCCGCGGCCGGCCTTCACGTCGGTAATGAACTGCTCATGGGTCGACGAGAGGACCGATTCCCAGAAGGCTCGTTGATCCTCTGTCACCGGGGAGAACGGGTCCATGAACGCCTTGTTTTCGCCGGCAGTGAAGACCCGACGCTCGACACCGAGCTTGTCGATGGCATCACGGAAGCCGAAGCCGGACGAGATGACCCCGATCGAGCCTACCAGGCTGGAAGGCGCCGCGTAGATCTCGCGGGCGGCGGAGGCGACGTAGTAGGCGCCGCTGGCGCCCATGTCCTCGATCCAGGCGAGAATCGGGGTGTCGGGGTGCTGCTCTTCCAGGAAACGGATCTCTTCATAGACGCGCTGGGACTGCACCGGACTGCCGCCGGGGCTATTGATGCGGAGCACCACGGCCGCGATCTTGTCTGCCTCCAGGGCCCGGCGAAGTCCCTCGTTGATGCGTGAGGCGGTGGCCTCTTCATCAGCATCGATCACCCCCTTCACGTCGACGATCCCCAGGTGGCGTTCCACGAGCTCGTCCTTGCCCGCGGCAGCGAAGTGAAGAAAGTAGACCGTATTGGCCAGTGAGGCGAACAGGAAGGTGATGAAGAGCAGGCGGAAGAAGATCTTCCAACGCCTGGAACGCCGGCGCTCGGTGATGGTGCTCTCCATCCACTTGTCGAAGGTCTGCCACTGCTGCTGGCGCAATGCCTCATCGGGACCGACCATCTGGCTGTCGCCAGTACCATGGTTCATTTGGTTCATCTCTCGTTCCTTGTGCAGGGGATCTATCCGGTGCTGACGAGGTGTCATGCAGTCGTGGTGCGCTTGCGCTTGTAGGGCAGCCGGCCCTTGCACTCTGGGTAGCCGGAGCATCCCCAGAACTTCGTGGCACGCGTTTTGCCGGGGGCCTTGCCGCTACGCAGGCGCATGGTCTTCCCGCAGTCAGGACAATCGGGCCCATCCTCGGGCTCGGTGCGTTGCTGCGGCTTGCCGCGGTTGTCAGGGAAGGTCTTCTTGCAGCTCGGGCTCTGGCAGCCCCAGAAGAAGCCGTTCTTGCCCTTGATCCGCTTGAGCGGACTGCCGCAGGTGAAGCAGGGGTGGGTCGTGCCCTTGGCGTCGGCGAAGGCCGCCTTGAGGCCGCTGTCCTGTTGAGTAAGCTGCTCGGCGTTGGTCTTGACCGTGGTCACCATGGTCGAGACCCAGCCGGTGATCTGCTCCATGAAGGTGGTCATGCGTGCCTCGCCGGCAGCGATCTTCTCGAGCTGCTGCTCCCAGGCGGCCGTCATGCCCGGGGACTTCACGGCCTCGGGCAGGATGGTCACCAGGGCGTGGGCCTTGTCGGTGGCGTGCAGGGTCTTCTTCTTTCGCTGCAGGTAGCCCCGGTCCACGGCGCCCTGGATGGTGCCGGCACGTGTGGCTGGCGTCCCCAGGCCGGCGGTGTCCTTGAGGATCTGCTTGAAGCGCGGCTCGGTGACGAAGCGTGCGATGTTCTCCATGGCCGCCAGCAGTGTGGCTTCGGTGAAGTGGGGCGGGGGCGGGTGAGCTTGTCGGCGAGCTCGGCCCCGTTGATCACCGCCGGCTCGCCCTGGCGCATCGGTGGCAGCTGGTCCTGTTCGGGGTTCTCATCCTTCGTCTCGCCCTCATCCTCGGGGGCGGACTCCAGATCCGAGTTGAAGATCACCTTCCAGCCCTGCTTGAGCGGCGTCTTGCCGCGGGCATTGAAGAGGTGCTGGCCGGCCGTTACCTGGATCTTGGTGCGGTTGAACTCGCAGGGGGCATAGAACTGGGCCACGTAGAAGCGGCGGATGCAGTCGTAGAGGTTGAACTCGAGCTCCGACATCTTGGAAATGTCGGTGCGGGCCGGCGTCGGGATGATCGCGTGGTGGGCGGTGACCTTGCTGTCGTTGTAGGCCCTGGAGCTGCGCTGGGGATCGGCGCCGGCCACCAGGCCCGAGAAGGACTGGTCGGTCAGCATCAGGCCCTGCAGGGTGTCGGCAATGTCCTCGCGCTGAGACTCGGGCAGGTAGCGTGAGTCGGTACGCGGGTAGGTGGTGGCCTTGTGGGTCTCGTAGAGCGCCTGGGCGCCATCGAGGACCTGCTGCGCCGTGTAGCCCCAGCGCTTGGCGGCATACTGCTGCAGCGAGGTCAGGTCGAAGGGCAGGGGGCGGACTCCTTTCCGGCCTTGGTCTCGGCCGTACTGATGACGGCACTGACCCCGCGCACCTGCTGCGCCACTTGCTCGGCGAAAGCCTTGTTGATACAGCGGCCCTGGTCGTCGGCCAGCTCTTCCGGCACTTCCCAGACGGCGCGGAACGCCCCGCTCTGTACCGACACGTCAACGCTCAGCACGTAGTAGGGCGCCGGGGTGAAGTTGGCGATCTCCTTGTCACGTTGACACACCAGCGCCACGGTCGGGGTGATGACCCGGCCGACGTGCAGTGTCTCGTCGTAACCGATCTTCCGCGCCAGCACGGTGTACAGACGTGACATGTTCATGCCGATCAACCAGTCTGCCCGGGAGCGGGCCATGGCCGCGTGATACAGGGCACGGTCTCGTCGCCGGGGCGGATGTCGGCCAGGGCCTTACGGATGCTGGTCTCGTCGAGGGCTCGGAGGCACACGCGCTTGACGGCACCGCGGTAACGGCACCGGTCCATCAGCGACCGGGCAATGGCTTCTCCTCCCGGTCATGGTCGGTGGCGATGAAGACCTGATTGGCCTTGCCGAGCAGCTCCTTGATCACCTTGAACTGCTTGGCCCCGGACTTCTTCACGTGGTAGCGCCACTGGTCGGGGGCGATCGGCAGCGTCTCCATGTTCCAAGACTTCAGCGCGGGGTCGTAGGCGTCGGGCATGTCGAGCTCGAGCAGATGGCCGAAGGCCCAGGTCACCATCCGGTCGCCGCCATCATGGAGGTACCCCTCGGCTCGCTTGGAGATGCGCAGTACCTGTGCCAGGTCTTTGGCCTGACTGGGCTTCTCGCAGATGTAAAGGTCCATTGGTTCCTCCTGTGGCGGTCGGCCACGTCATGATGATGACGGTCGGCCGAAGGTCAGCTGGAATCGCTGAAGCAGGCCGCGTGAGTGTTCCGAGACCTCCTGGATCTCGGTGAAGGGCTGCGCACGCTCGACGGCACGACGTACCGAGGCGTCGAACTCGCGATTACCCGATGAGGCGGTGATGTCGATACCGCGAACCTCGCCCCGGGCATCGAGCTCGACGCGGACCTTGGCACCTCGCGACACCTGCACCGGTGATGCCCACCGCCAGTGCTCCCCGGTTCTGGCGCCGATCCGGCGCATGGCGGACTGGAAATCGGCCCGGCTACGCACCTCTACCTCGCTGACACAGCCAGACGTCGTGCAGATCGATGCCGTGACGTGACAGGAGGCATCATCTTCGTCCTGTGCCGGGAGGCGCCCCAGCGGGTCAACCAGACCGCCATCGCACTCTTTGATGTCCTGCCGGTACACCGAGCAGTCTGCCGACAGGCAGGTCTTGGGGCCCTCACTGGCGCCTCGAGTCACGAGCCGCTGGGGGTGGGCGTTTCGCCATCCAGCGACTCGTCATCACCAAGGCGTGTCCCCTGGAAGACGATGAACAACCCCACGAGGGTGCCAATAGCAATGAAGGTGGTGACGGGCACGTTGTTGCTCTGGTCGCTGGCCATCAGGGTTCTCCCTCTGTAGCCGAGGCGGCGGCCACGCCGCCGAACGACAAGTTGATGCGAGTCAGCAGAACCCGCATCTCTGGGGCCATCTGCCGAATCTCGTGATAGGGGGCGCTCCGCTCAATGGCGGCCAGAGCCTGGCTGTCGAAGGTGCTGCTTCCCGACGACCGCAGGATTTCGGTCCCGCGTAGCTCGCCCTCTTCGGTGAGCGTGACGCGGACACGCGCCCCACGATGGCTCGACATCCGGCCTTCCCAGTTCCGCCAGGTGCGATCACCGATCTGGTCCACGGTGGCGGTGAACTCATCAGAATTGCGAATCTCGCGCTCCGTCGCACAGTCCTTCACGACGCAGATGTAAGCCTCCTGGCGACACCTCGCGTTCTCGAGGTCCCCCTGAGCATGGCGTCTCGCATCGGCGGCACTGGCACAGTGCAGCTGATGGGTCCGGTAGACCCAGCAATCGTCGCTCAAGCACTCCTCGTCCTCCTGAGTAGGGAGAGGGAGATCGATCGGGGCAGGGCCGGCTCGTCCCGATCCGCTTCCGCCGAGTTCAGGATGTAGTAGCCGGCGGCACCTAGGCCGCCGAGCACGACACAGGATGTGATGAAGGTCCGAATCAGTGACATCTGTCCCCCGTCTTCGTCCGGTGGACGTCATGCCACGCGGCATGTCCTGGTGGTCATCTGGGCCCACTGCGCAGCCAGCTGCTTCAGCTCCTCTCGCTGATCGGCGATATCTGCCAGTGTCCCGGCGATCACCACGGCAGCATCTTCCGGATTGCCACGTGAGGCGGCTTCCTCCAGCACGATCAGGAGGTCCTGGCCCAGCCGGTCCTTGCCTTCGGTGTCTGCCGCCATCATCGAATCCCCTCTGCTCGGAAATGCAGGTTGAACTGCTGCAGCTCCTGCTGCTCCTTCAGTGACAGCTGGCGAATCCCGTCAAACGGTGAGGCTGAACGGATCGCATCGCTGATGCTGTCGTTGATCGCCTCATCGTCGCTGGGGCGCAGATAGTTGATAGCCAGCACGTTGCCGAACGGGACGGCCAGGCGAATCTGGACGGAGACTTCGCTGTCCGCGTCGAAACTGTCGGGGCGGTCCCATTCGGCCTCGATCATCCGTCTCACCTGCGCCGCATAGCTGGGGTCCTCTTCGACGACCTCTTCCTGTACCTCAGCAGGCTCATGCACGGTCCACTGGGCTTCCCACGCCTCGATGGCGTCTCGCGACCCGAAGGTCAGGGAGAAGTCCGTCAACAGCGCCTGGGCTGTCTCGTCGAGCTCCAGCACTTCCTGGAAGGGGCTGAGGCCTGTGCCGCGGCAAGCACCGATGCATCGTAGGCGTCGTTGCCGGAAGAGCGTGAGATGGTGATGTCAGCGGCCTCACCCGCGTTTTCGAGGTGCACCTTGACGATGGCGCCATGCTCGGAGTAGTCATCCCCCTCATAGCGCCATGACTGGCCGACGCGACGCCCGATGGCCACGATGGTGTCAGTGAACTCGGGGGACTCGATGATCTGCTGGCGCTCTTCCGGGCTCAGCGTTGCAGCATCGCCCGAGGCTGCCGGAATGGAATCGCCAGCCTCACTGCCCTCGATGGCGGTTGGCGTGTCGCGTTCCGACATGATGCGGGCCAGCTCTGCTTCCATCTCCTCAGGCTCGGGGATCGATGCCGAGCCCTCATCGGATTCTTGGGGCTCCGAGGGGGATGTCGGCACGGTTGTCGAAACATCGGCGGTGTCACCACTTGCGGCAGAACTTGCCGTGCTACGGCCACCCCCGAAGTCGAGCTGGTAGTCGTCAGTGGCGCCGCCGGCATCTGCGGTCTCATCACCGGCGCCCCCGTAGTAGGGCTCTTGAGAGGAGCCGCGACTCAGATCGTCGAGGTAGCGGGAGCTGCCCGTGACGGTCCCCGGAGCCTCTTCAACGGCGTTGCCGGGCGCGTCGTCCAGCGCCAGCGGGGATGCTGATGTGTCAGCACGGTGTTCTGGCGATGGCACGTCGTACCCCGTTGCCTCGGTGTCGGGGTAAGTCGGCTCATAGTCATCGGGGAATAGGTTGGGCGTCGCGCCGTTGCGACGTTCTGTCGGCTCCAGCTCGCTCGATGATGAAGCAAAGAGCTCGGTGGGATTGCCCACCTTATCGATCCCCTGGCCCACCCAGTCGGTCACACTGCCGGTATAGATGCCATAGGCCCCCACGCCGGCCAGGCCGAGAACGAGGGCTGTGGGCACCAGGCTCTTTTTCTTGCTAGCCGTGGGCTCCTGGGGGGTGGGGGTGTTTTTTCACTCATGAGTCGTTATTCCTGAGCTCGTGTCACTGGAGGGCGCGGCAAGGGTTGACCACTGACCGAGGGCGGACGGAGTCGCTCACGATGTCCCGATCTGCCCGAGAGGGATTGTCGGACTCGCAGAAACGGGTCCAGGCACGCAGGTAGTCCTGATAGTCGTAGCTGGGTGGCCGGCAGTGGCTGACAAGCGCGTCAGGGATGTTGCGGCGGCCACCGGCGCGGGTCACGAAAGTCCAGTCGGGCTCGTCCATTCCCTTGCCGGCATTGCAGAAACGCTCCCAGCGCTCCATCTCGTAGAGGGAATAGCCCTGGCTCCAGGGGAGTCATCCTTGCGCAGCTCGCCAAGCCGGGCCAGCGCTTCGCGGACGGTGTCCTCGTCTGTGCCGGTCTGGTCGGCGATGTCCGCCGTGCTGGCATAGCGGTCGTTGAACGGTTCGCCCAGCACGTGGATGTAGGCCGGCTGTCGAATCGCCGCCCCGCCACGCCCCATGTTGTCCCATGCGAGGGTGAGCTGACGGTCAACTTGAAGCATCTTGGCCTGGGCCCGCCCCTGGTGGTCAGCCCAGGCCTCGAGGCGTTCCACGGCTTCGCGGTTCTCCTTCGAGGGATGACGCTCCGCCTCGGCCCGAAACTCGGGCAAATGCTCGTTGACCCACTCCGCGGTGGGGTACTCAGGAATTTCAGGCAGTGTGCTCCCCACTGCGCACCCGGCCAGCGCGATGGCGGCAGCCAGAGGTAGAAGTTGTTTCATCATTGCGCCTTCTCCGTTTCCGAGAGGGAGTGCTGTCGACCAGGGCGATGTGGGGTCGTGGGTCACTGACGCGGCCTGGCATGGGTTCAAAGTGGATGGCACCGCTGACGTGCTGCTGATGGTGCAGGAGCAGCTCGGTGGTCTCCCGGGGCACGTTCATCTCGCCGTTCTCCAGGGCTTTGACGAAGACCGGAGAAACATGGGGTGCAAGCAGCTCGTACAGCCCCTCACGCTCATCAGCCGGGCAGGAGAAGATGTTGCGCATGGTGGCGGGGCCACCACTGACATGCCCGGCCAGCACCCAGAGGCCATCGATCTCGCGCTGCGTCTCGAGCTCGATGCTGACGTGGCCGTTGCTCGTGAGATGAACCTTCATGCCTTGTTCTCTTCTGGTGATGGATGAATTGCGAGCGAGTGTATCGGGTCATGCGCATGTCACTGGGGTGCCAAAGTGACCATGAAGGGCGCGACGAGAGGGGAGTGCTCGGCTGAATCTCTGTCACCATGTCGGCAAATTGAAGAACCAGGACATGACCCGAGATGCTGAGTGCACTGACGCGATGGCTGCCCTTTGCTGGGGTAAAAGTACCGGAGGGGAAGCTACGCCTGACGCCGGCGGGTGACCTGGAGGATGACGAGATTCCGCGCTATCCCCCTTCGCCAAGGGCCTGCCTGCGGCCCCTATTGAGAAGGTGCTGCTGACGCAGCGCGAGTTGATCGCTCGTATTCAGCAGACCCTCGGGCTGTCGAATGAAGAGTTCGAGCGGCTGA
The DNA here is from genome assembly GCF_052439355.1 of Halomonas sp. E19. Classification (NCBI taxonomy): domain Bacteria; kingdom Pseudomonadati; phylum Pseudomonadota; class Gammaproteobacteria; order Oceanospirillales; family Halomonadaceae; genus Halomonas; species Halomonas sp. E19. Next base: position 60,606 of record NZ_JBNFWU010000002.1, read on the forward strand.
TGCGCCCGGTGCTGCATAACTACGCGGAGTTCGTCCACCTTCTCCCTGCCTCGGAAGCCCACCACCATCGTGGTGCTGGGGGACTGTTCCGCCATGGCCTGGAGGTTGCCTTCTGGGCGACCCAGGCCTCTGAGGCGGTGATCTTTGTTCGTGATGGCACCCCGCGAGAACGCCGCAACCTGGAGCCGTGCTGGCGCTTGGCCGTGTGCCTGGCCGCCTTGCTCCATGACCTGGGCAAGCCGTTGTCCGATGTCACCGTGACGGACAAGCTCGGCAAGACCGAGTGGAACCCCTACGCCGAATCGCTGATGGATTGGGCCCGTGAGAACGGTATCGAGCGGTATTTCCTGCGCTGGAACAAGGGGCGGCATGAGCGACATGAACGCTTGGCCACGCTGGCGCTGAACATGGTGCTGACCCCGGACGTGCGTCGTTACCTGCGTGCACCGGGACCCGATCTCATGAAGGCGGTGGTAGAGGCGATCTCTGGGACGAGCGCCCTCCATCCGGTGACGCAGCTTGTGCTGAAAGCCGATCAGGAGAGCGTCAAGCGTGACCTGAAGGAGAGCCGACTCAACATCGATGAGCACTCGATTGGCTTGTCTATCGAGCCTTACATCATCGATGCCATTCGCTCTCTGGTCGTCTCCAAGCGCTGGAAGGTCAATGTGGCTGGCGCACAGGTCTGGCACCTGACCCAGGGCGCCTTCATTGCCTGGAAGGCAGCAGCACCCAGTCTGGTCAAGCACCTGCAGGACAACAATGTACCGGCCGTGCCGCATGATCCGGACACCCTGGCGGACTACCTGATTGACCGGGGCTTCGCGGTTCCCCGCCCTGTGCCCAATAGCGATGCCGACAGCGAAGCCTACTATCGGTACTGGGAAGTGGCACCTTCCGCGCTCGAGGAAGGTGAGATTGCCATGAACGCCAAGATCCTCATGCTCCGCATGGAGGACATCTCGCTGGTGTTTGGAAACAGCGAGAATCCGCCTGCACCCATCGAGGCGACGATCACGGGCGAGGATGGGAAAGAGGGTCAGGCCAGCACGACGGTCGGGGCCTCTCCGCAAGAGTCGGTCGCTGAGGCGGGTAACGGCGCGGCGTGTGTTCCGCATGCGGAACGCTCGACAGAAGAGTACAACGGCGACGATGCCGCCGAGGAGCCCTGGCCAATGCCCTAGCAACACTTGGTGGCACGGTGGTGCCAGAGCCAACGGATCAGGCTGATGATGCTGACGTTGACGATCGGACTGCCAACGACCCGGGTTCTGAAGCCGAGGTCCCGAGCAGCGTGCCAACCGTGGCCCCGGTGAAGCAGAGCCCCTCGCCAGGTCTACTCGATCGTAAGGGCCCGCAGAGTGGCGGAGCATCGGCGCCCGTCATCGATCTGGGGCCCTCAAGGTCACCGTCTGCGCGGCGCGATGCTGCTGCCGTTCCCTCCTCAGAGCCCCGGGCCAAGGCCGAGACCACCGCGCCGGAAGTGCAAGCGCCCGCAAAGCCCCCTTGATGCACCCGATGTCGGGGACACGGCTATGAATGTGTCACCGCCATCCGCTGAGCCGCTCGGTGGTGTCGAGGATTTTGCCGCCAAGCTGAGCCAGGGCCTGGGCATGGACCTGCCTTTTGATATGCCGGAGCCTCAAGCTGCGACGCAACAGAACGAAGGCGCTGCACAGGAGAGGAAGAAGCAGGATGATACCCAGCACATCGAGGAAGGCCCCGTCTCATCGCCGGCTGACGCTGAGAGCGATGTGCCACGGCAGACACCGACATCAATGCCGCCGTCGCCACCCCTCGGTTTCCTGGATATGCCGTTCCCTGGGATGAGTGCTGGCGCAAGCGACGATGCGGTGCCGGAGCCAGCACCGGATGTTCAACCGACAGCCTCACCCGCGCCGAAGGCGAAGGTTGAAGAAGTCCAGTTGTCTCCTGAGGTCCGTCCCTCTGCCCCCCAGCCTACGAACCCCGCCCCCGTCACGGCGGACATCGACCTGACGCCGGGTGGAAGTCGGCACCAGAGCGACACCTCAAAGAAAAAGCGTAAGCCGAAGACGAAGCGCACATCCCGACCGGAAGCCCAGCATGAGCGGGTAGCGTCGGTGCCGACATCCGAGGTGGAGACGGTGTCGGAGCCTGCCATCATCAACGAGCCCCTGGCGATGCCTGTGAATTCTGAGTCAGGGACAGCACCCCCTGAACCATCCCCGGCCGACTCAAGCTACGTGAAGGATATCCCGTGGCGCCTCTATGGGGAGGCTGGGGCTGCCCTTCGCCGTTTGGTGAAGCCGGTACTGAAAGGGACGGCCACCCTGGGGAGGCCGTTATCCGGAGCGGGGACGACCTGTGCTTGCTCTGGCCGGCGGCAGCTGAGTCGGCAGGGGTCGGGGCTGAAGCACTGAAGGATCTCCTGGGTGATCAGAGCATGCTGGCAGTCGCCGAGGGGGATCGATCGTGCATGAACGTGATGGGCTCGATGTACTGGTGTTGCAAGGCGACTTGGTCGACGTGATCTGTCAGCGTTTCGCGGCACGCGAAGCCGATCTCGAGGCGGCGCTTGTCGCGGCAGCGCCCGACACCTCTCCTGCTGCTGAGGAAGAAAAGAGCGCGGTGCAAGAGGAGTCAGAACCGAAGGGCAGCGACCCGGAAAAGCTCGAGACTACTCCGCCGGCATCGCTCCCCGGGCAGCTGAGAAGCCATCCACGCCTATCGTGAGGCGGCGTAGCGCTACGGAAAAGCCCCCTGGTGCTGACTATGACGAGCTGACGGCGCCCCTCCACGGGTTCGCCGGCGCTATCCCGGACTTCGATGTCATGACCCCGATCGAGGTGGATGACGAACACGACGCCATGGATGCCTTCTCCGTGGACGACTCGGCAATAGACATCGGGCTCACCCCCGACACGATGACCGCCAAGGAAGCCCTACTGCGGCTCAAGGCCATGATTGTCCAGGGAGAGGGGAGTGGCTGGTGGGCAGCGTTCGTCGGGATGGCGACATGCTGGTGGTCAATGACCACGCCTTGGACAGGATCGGTGTCGACTACCCCGACCTGACCCGCAACCGGTTGAGAACCGTCGTGAAAACCCATGCGTTGGGCATTTCGCTCGTGGGCAAAGAGAACAAGCTGCTGGTGAGGAAGCCAACATGAGTGGTGATCTTGAATATGAAATGCCGTGGCGGCCCAACTATGAGGCCATGGCTATCGGTGGCTGGGCCGGCGCCTCTGTGCTGGCGCTGGGTATCAACCAGCTCAGCCAGATGCCGCCGGAGCCCTTCTACTGGATGACGGGCGTATGCGGGGTCATGGCCATGGCGCGAATCCCCAAAGCCATCAAGCTGCACACCTTGAAAAAGCACCTGGGCGGGCGTGAGCTGGAGTTCCTGAAGATCGACAAGCTCCAGAAGGTCATCGCCAAGCATCCTGATGAGATGTGGTTGGGATACGGCTTCCACTGGGAGGCACGGCATGCGCAGCGTGCCTTCGAGATCCTCAAGCGGGACTGGTCGTCCATTGTGGGTCCACACGGGGGGCGCCATAACGGCAAGGAGATGCCCATTGGTCAGTCGTGGATTCATGGACTGGAACCGAAAGAGCAGAAGATCTACCAGCCCCTCAAGCACAGCGAGGGCCATACGCTGATCGTCGGGACCACGGGGTCAGGCAAGACGAGGATGTTCGACATCCTGATCTCCCAGGCGATCATGCGCGGTGAAGCAGTGATCATCATCGATCCCAAGGGCGACCAGGAGATGCGTGATAACGCACGGCGAGCATGTGAGGCGCTAGGTACCCCCGAGAGGTTCGTGGCCTTCCACCCCGCATTCCCCGAGGAGTCAGCGAGGATCAATCCCCTGCGCAACTACTCACGAGTGACTGAGATCGCCTCGCGGATCGCGGCGCTGATCCCCTCGGAGGCTGGCGCGGACCCCTTCAAGAGCTTCGGTTGGCAGGCACTGAACAACATTGCCCAAGGCCTGGAGCTCGTCTACGAACGGCCGAGCCTGGTGAACCTGAGGCGCTTCCTCGAGGGTGGTGCGGACGGTTTGGTGATCCAGGCCATCAGCTCCTACGCCGCCCGCCACGTCGAGGGCTGGGAGGCAGACGCCAAGCCGTACCTCGAGAAGGCTAGCGGTGGCCCCCGCGAGAAGCGGGCCCGGATGCTCAGCCGCTACTACTTCGAGCGTATTCAGCCGACCAAGCCCTCGACCGAGCTGGAGGGCCTGCTGTCGATGTTCCTCCACGACAACACCCACTTCGGCAAGATGGTGGCCTCGCTGCTGCCGATCATGAACATGCTGACCTCCGGATCGCTGGGGGAGCTGCTTTCCCCGGACCCCTCCGACACCAGCGATTCGCGCCCGATCACGGACTCTGCCAAAATCATCAACAACGCCATGGTGGCCTATATCGGCCTGGACTCACTCACCGATAACATGGTGGCGAGTGCGATCGGCTCGATCTTCCTCAGCGACCTCACGGCGGTGGCGGGGGACCGGTACAACTTTGGCGAGAACAACCAGCAGGTCAACATCTTCGTCGATGAAGCGGCGGAGGTGATCAACGACCCCTTCATCCAGCTCCTGAACAAGGGCCGCGGTGCCAAGCTGCGACTCTTTGTGGCGACGCAGACGTTCGCGGACTTCGCCGCCCGCATGGGGAGCCAGGAGAAAGCGCTGCAGGTGCTGGGCAACATCAATAATACGGTGGCGCTCCGTGTCAAAGATGCGGATACGCAAGAGTACGTCACCAAAGGCGTGCCACCCACACGCGTCAAATATGTGATGCGCACGCAGGGCAAAATACGGATGGTGAACAACCGATCATGCATGGGGGTAACCAGGGCGAGCGCCTCATGGAAGAGGAGAGCGAGCTATTTCCCTCACAGCTGCTCGGCATGCTGCCGAACCTCGAATACATCGCCAATATCTCTGGCGGGCAACTTATCAAGGGGCGGCTTCCCATCCTCACCGGGTGACGGGATGCCATGAACGAAGATAGTTATACGAAAAGAAACCAGGGCACTGACCTGGAGGTCGTCAGAGTGATCACAGAAGAACGCCGTTTTGGCATGACCGAAGCCATCAGGCAGCGAGGTCGGCGCTACGCCGACATCGTGGACCTGCTCTTTTTGATTGGCCCAAGGCCAAGGACGTCATTGAAAACCTGCGTGCCTACGTCTCAGAGCATATCCAGCGTCACGATGATCCAGTGATCTACACCATCATTACCGAGGCGCTGGATGAGTACCACGACGCGGTCTACAACCCCGGCGGCCGGAAGCTGGAAGACCCGTTGCGCCTGGCGGTCTTCATCAATGCGCTTGTAACGGCCACGTGCCGGGAGCTCCAGATTGTCATCACGAATGATGCCGGCAACTCCTGGTCTCTGGCCAGTGGCACCCTTTCGCGTCCTGGCTGATGGCCAACGATGGAGAGCTGACGATCTACAGCCAGGCGCCGTCTGACGAGAGCTCTCTGCGCGAGGTGATCTATTCGCTGCTGACCAGTGAGTCGGTGAAACGGATTTTGAAGAGGGCTGGCCATGAAGACGCCGTTCTGGCTAATCGCGTGGTTACTGATCGCTGAGATGTTCGTGATCCTCGTGTTTGTGCCCGGCCACTGGACGGAGCGTGTCATCGAGAAGGAGTCTGCCATGGTGCAGAGCCAGCTTGGGCGCAACACGGTCGAGTGGATCGATCAGAAGGCGCTCAACTGGTACAACATCTCCATGTGGGAAAGTGGCGTCTACAAGACCCTGCACACATTGCTGATCCCCACCCCCGAGGAACGGGCCTCAAGTCGCGGCATGCAGAACATGGGAAGCCAGATTTTCCCCTGGGTCGAGGACCGCCTAGCGTCTCTGATGCATGTCGTCTACCAGGTCTGCGCTCGTATTGCGCTGCTGGCAGTCTGGGCACCCTACATGCTGATCCTGCTGATCCCCGCCGTCTGGGACGGCTACATGGGCTGGAAGATCAAGCGGACCAACTTCGACTACGCCAGTCCGGTTCTGCATCGCTATGGGATACGGGGGGTATTGCTGGTAGCACAGTGCCTGCTCATCGCCTTCTTCGCCCCCATCGCCCTCAACCCCATCATTATCCCACTGACCATGATGGTGGCGTGCGTCATGTTCGGCTTGGCGCTAGCGAACCTCCAGAAGCGGGTGTAAGCCTCCATCGAAACTCCTGCCTGACCTCAGCGCCCCTCCCGGGGGCGCTCGTCGTTGCCGGGGTGTTCCGCATGCGGAACACCTGCTCCCCTAAAAATCTTGCGAATCCCTGTCGACGTACCCCTCAAGGGCGTTTCTGCGCAGGGGTAATGCTGCCGCGATCAGTGATGATGGCGCCAACTCAGGCATTACCTCCGGAGACGCTTGTATGGAGCCAGTCAAAATCCCCAGTCGTATCGACGACCCGATCCACGTCCTTATGTGGAGCCTCGATGAGATGGCCCCGATCTTTGCCGGCCTGATCCTCGGTATCGCGGTGGGTCAGGCGATGATCGGATTCGGTATCGGCCTGGTCGTGACCAACCAGTACCGCAAGTACCGGGACAACCATCCTGATGGCTACCTCATCCACATTGCCTACTGGGGTGGGCTCATGTTCACCAAGGCTCGCTCCATGGTGAACCCCTACATCCGGAGGTTCCTGCCGTGAAGCTCGATAATTTCCTCAAGACCTGGAACGGCGCCCTCGCTGAAAACCGCTTCTCTCGCATCGTGATGCTGGTGATGGCTGTTGCTCTTGTGCTGGCGCTGATCAAGGCCTTCACCCGCGAGACGGTGGTGACGATCCAGCCCTACACCCTCAAGAGCGAGGCATGGGTCACCCAGAACAAGGCGTCCCAATCCTACAAGGAGTCTTGGGGCATGCTCCTCGCCTCCCTGACGGGGAACGTGACGCCGGGCAGTGTCGGCTTCGTCAAGGAGCGTATCGAGCCACTGCTTTCACCGGAGATCTATCGACCGGTAATGGAGGCCATCGAGATCCAGTCTCAGCGGATTCAGAACGATCGCGTCACCATGCGCTTCGAGCCTCGCTCCGTCGAGTACGAGCCGAGTAGCGACATCGTCTACGTCTATGGGCACTCCTACGTAACGGGTGCCGCCGGTGAGACCTCGCGTGACGAGCGAACCTACGAATACATCATCGACATCAAGGATTACGCCCCCGTGGTAACCCATATCGATACCTATGCTGGCCGCCCCCGGACAGAGCGGATTCGTGAGCAGATGGAGCGTCAGGAGCAGCGTCGTCAGGAGCAGCGTGGTCAGGAGCGAGCAAATGGTTAAGAAAGTACTTGCAGTCGCCTTGGCCGCCGCCTTTGGTGGATTCGGTAGCGCTGGCGCATCCGAAGTCGAAATCCCTGTCGAGCCTGTCAACTTCAGCGTGCCGGCCAACGTGATGAGCAACAACGTGCCACGTCCGACTGGCGCTTCAGGTGGCAGCTCAAGTCAGCGCAACGCCGTGAACGAGAGCCCCCAGCTGACCATGGCACCTGGCGTTAACGAAATCGTGCCGGTGGCAATCGGCCACCTGAACCGGATCGTGACGCCGTTCGGTGAGCCACAGGTCACCACTACCTCGGATGCTACGACTGAGATTCGAGACAACGTTGTGTACGTGGCAACGGATCAGCAAGCCCCCGTCACGATGTTCATTACGCAGAAGGGGAGTGAGGCCAAAGCCCTCTCGCTGACGCTGGTGCCACGACGCATTCCGCCGCGTGAGCTGTTCATCGAGCTGGAAGGTGCAGCCTTTACGCCGGGCCTGGTGAGTAGCCCGAAGGCGGAGCGCTGGGAAACCTCCCAACCCTATATCGACACCCTGCGGTCGCTCATGCGCAGCATCGCGCTCGGCGAGATCCCCCAGGGCTACACGCTGCATGAGACGGACCCCCGGACGACGCTGCCGTCCTGCTCACAGCCCGGTGTCACCTATGACTTCGTCAACGGGCAGACCATGACCGGCCACAAGCTCTCGGTCTCGATCGGTGTGGCACGAAACGTGTCAGGACAGCCGCTTGAGATAAAGGAACAGGCATGTGGCAACTGGAACGTTGCTGCCGTGGCCGCTTGGCCTCGCAACGTCCTGGGCCCCAACCAGAAAACCGAGCTCTATGTGGTGACGAAAATCGGCGAGCGGCCTGAACCCACTAGCCAGCGGCCATCCCTTCTCGGAGGTGTCCAATGATCGGTCAGCACTGGGAGCAGTTGTCACCCCGGAATAAGCGCATCATCGCCGTCGGCGGAGGGCTGGCACTTCTGCTAGGCGTCATTGCCATCTTCTCGAGTGGGGGCGAAGAGCGTGATCGCCGCGGACCCGATCGGGATACGGTGCGCCACGTACTCACCGATCGTGACACCCGAGACGTCTCCATCGATGGCCTGGCGGCCCAAATCCAGATCGCCAAGGGGCAGAACGACGATTTGCGTCAGGAGCTGGACTCCGTGCGACGTGTGCTTGAGCGCACCGAGCGTAGCACTGAAGGCTCTCAGGAGATGCGTAAGGAGATTGAGTCGCTCCAGGCGCAGATCGAGATGCTCATCGACCAGAACATGGACTTGATGAGCATGGCCAACGAACCTCGTCGCACCGGCGCCCAGGGCGGTGGGGTAGAGGATCGCTTCCAGAGCAATGGCACAGCCGCCGTTGACTTCACTGTCGCACAGGAAGAGGAAGAGCAGAACGCCTATGAGGTAGATCCTGAGACGGTATTCAAGAATGCGCCTCTGCCCCGTCGCAATACCGCTGCAGAGGCCGAAGCAGCAGATCCCCGTCGACGCTCTGGCGACGCTGAGGATGCCGGCGAGGAAGCCGGGAGCCCCCAGAACGGGGTGCAGATCATCAGCTCTTACCAAGCCGAGACCGAAGAGGAGCGGAAAGCCCGCGAGGCCGCTGAGAGTGATGATGAGGGCGCGTACCTGCCAGCAGGTTCAATCCTCACGGGGGTGATGCTGAACGGCATGGATGCTCCTACCTCCCAGGGCAGCCGGCGCGACCCGTTCCCGTCGACCCTGCGCATCCAGCATGAGGCGATTCTGCCTAACCGATTCCGGGCCGATGTGAAGGAGTGCTTCCTGATCGTCTCTGGGTACGGCGACCTGAGCTCGGAGAGGGCATACCTGCGCGGCGAGACCATTTCATGCATCCGTGATGATGGCGGTGTCATCGAGGCTCGCGTCGATTCCTATGCCGTCGGCGAGGATGGAAAGGCCGGTGTGCGGGGGCGGCTGGTTTCCAAGCAGGGCGCGATGATCGCCAGATCCATGATGGCCGGTTTCATGTCCGGTGCTGCCAATGCCTTTGATGTCGATGCTGTACCGGTGATTCAGACAGGGACCGTCGGCAATCAGACTCAGTATCAGTCCAACTTCAGCCCCAGCATGTTCCAGGGGCAGCTGCTCAAGGTGCCTCCAACGCGCTCGATCGCATTGCCCAGTTCTACGTCGATATGGCGGAAGGCATCTTCCCGGTCATCGAAGTGGATGCAGGCCGTCAGATCGAGTTGATCCTGACACGTGGTACCAAGCTCCAGATCAAGTAACCAGAAATCAGCGAAACGCCCTTGAAAGGCATTTCGGCGCAAGGAGGTTCCATGACCCGATCCATATCATCACCGCTGAAGCTGGTTGCGAGCCTGGGTATTGCCTCGGTGATCAGCGGGTGTGCCGCTTTCAACATCGGCGAGTCCGAATACAGCTGTTCGGGCATCCCCGAAGGGTCCAGTGCATGTCCACGAAGGACGTCTACAACCTCACCAATAACGGCAATGTGCCGGTGTCCCTGGACGGTGGTTCCGTCGAGAGCGCCAACCAGGTCGCCCAGGGCCAGCGAGGGGCATGCCCAGAGCCGGTGCCAGCCCGAATGATGTCGTGAGCAATTACGTTTCACCCCGGCTCCCGGATCGGCCGGTACCGGTTCGCACCCCGGCGGAGGTGATGCGTATCTGGATCGCGCCTTGGGAGGATGATGCGGGCGACCTGATAGTGACGGGCCATCTGTATACCGAGATTGAGCCCCGGCGCTGGGTAATTGGCGAACCGACCTCGAATACTCAGCCATCGCTGAGACCGCTGCAGAGCATCCAGCGAGACGATGCTCAGTAATCTGCCATCGCAACCCTAGACCACAGAAGGAGCACTACCATGCAGCTTGATTCTCTTATGCAGCGTAAGGGTGCCATCATCTCGATGGCCGCAGTTATCGGCGCTGCCGCACTCGTTATTTCTGATTCCTCGTTCGCTGGCACTGGCGGCGGCGAGTTTGACGACGTCTGGTACCTCCTCGAGGAGTGGACCCAAGGCACCCTCGGACGAATCATTACACTTGCCATCATCCTTGTGGGAGCCGTCATGGGTGTGGTCAGGCAGAGCCTGATGACCTTCGCCGTGGGTTTCGCGATGGGCATGGGGCTCTATAACGCTCCGTTGATCATCGACGCAATTGTGGGGGCAACCCTCACCAACGCTGACGCGGTCATGACGACCGGTCAGCAAATCACCAACGGTCTGGGCCTCTAACGCTCACGGCATATCGACTGGGCAGCGCGGTGTTGCCCCACAAAACAGGACTACGATCATGCAAATGATTACTCTCATGCAACGCAAGGGCACCATCATTTCGATGGCCGCAGTTTTCGGTGCCGCCGCGCTTGTTCTCTCGGATGCCTCGTTCGCTGGTACCGGTGGCGGCGAGTTCGATGACGTTTGGTACCTCCTCGAGGAGTGGACCCAAGGCACCCTCGGACGAATCATTACACTTGCCATCATCCTTGTGGGAGCCGTCATGGGTGTGGTCAGGCAGAGCCTGATGACCTTTGCCGTGGGTTTCGCGATGGGCATGGGGCTCTATAACGCTCCGTTGATCATCGACGCAATTGTGGGGGCAACCCTCACCAACGCTGGCGCGATCATCACGACAGGCCAGCAAATTACCAACGGCCTGGGGCTCTAACCCTCATCACCCTCAGATCCCTGCGTATTTGGGCAGCCTCTTGCTGCCCTTTTTCGAAGACGCAGGACAGGGGGCTAGCGCTTGAGGGGTAGGCTGCGACGTGAAAAGCCCTGCCTCGCGTAGACAGATGCGAACGCTGGACGGTGGACGGAGAGCCCTCTGGGCGCACCGGGTACCGACTGTCGGTCAACAAGCGCGACTGCGAGGCGCTGCCGCAGGTGGCAGTGATCGCGGTAGATGACGCCGGTACCGAGTCCGCACCGGTGCTGGTGCCCTGACCCCAGGCCCCGTGCCTGATCGTTTGCCCGGCCTCGTGCCGGGCTTTTTTGTCCTTCGTTGCGCCCTTGAAGGGCATCTCCTGACCGGGTGACTTACGAAAGTCAGCGGTAGGCTGTCGGGTGAAAAAATCTGTCTCGTGCAGTGAGGAAAGGCACGGATATAGACCATCGGGGGATCAACCATGGGTCACAACCACAAATACAGCGCTGCTCGTCGAGCCCTAATGGCCGCGCTCCTGGGGGTTTCCACCCTTGTCACGGGGTTGGCCAATGCAGAGCTGATCGAATACAGCATTACCACGCGGGAGGGCGAAGCGCGCAAGCTGCCTGCGGATACTCGCTATGCCAACCCTACCGGGGATATCGGGTTCGCTGTCAGTGCTGGTATTGATCGCCGGGTGAGGGTGACGATCCTTCGCCCTGACGGCTCTCAGGTCAGCACGGTTTCCAGTCACCTCCTTGGTGCAGATGATCGGATCACCGCCGCGGATGGGGAATACTATGGGGCGATTCTGAACTTGGCAGCGCCGGGGGATGGTGAGTACCTGATCAAGACGGAGACCCTGGACTCCTCGGGAAATCCCCTAGAAATAGACGAGTATCCACTGTATATCGATACAACAGCGCCCACCACAAATGGCATCGAAGCTATTTCATTAAGTTATGGGCAGTACAAGGACGGATCGATATGGAAACTCGGAAGTGGGGGAGTGGGCCTGGCTATATCCAATATAAGGCCAGTGCTTCAGGAGCCCCGATTGATGAGGTTAGGATGCGGCTTTATCGAGGGGATGGCTCCCTCCACTTTGATCGCAAGATGGATTTCGATATTCCCAAAGGTGAGGGGCTCGTAAACTATGAAGCCGGGTGGTTTTTCCCAAAAACCAACTTGGACGAGGTTTTTGAGCTGCAATTCATCGCCATTGATCGTGCTGGGAATACCCATAAATCTCCTCGCCAGAGATTGATGTACGATAATGTGGTGGACGCGCCTAGCGAACCGTTTGGTGTCTATGATCCAAACGCATCGGGAAGCATTGGTCCCGGGCTCTCTAAATATGTCCCTTATCAGGCTGGGATGACGGTAAAGACGAATCCCATCCGCTTGGCTTATCGAGTGCCGAAAAGCAATTGGCACACATACAATGAGGCTGGCCTGAGAATCGTCAACTCAGTTGGTGATGTCAATGTTGTCGGAACTGACAGCAGTTACGTCTACATCACCATCAGCAAGCCTATGGACTTTAATAACAATAACCAGCTGCGCTGGGTAAACTTCGGTCAATGGGGCGGCGGGACATTCCCATACGACTTGGTGTTGTCTTCCTCTGCCCCCAAGACTCCGGTTCTCCTGGGGGTAGATTACCGATACAGTGACGTTGGCTGGTCAAGTTTCTACCGCATGAACATCCAAAATGATCAGCTCCCGATCGCGATTGATCGTGTCAGGGTCAGAGTTGAGCCCCGCCCCTTCGTGCAGCAGGCCACCCACATGGGGTCATGCAACATACCTGCAGGAGCCAGTTCCTGTGAGTTTGCTATAACGCGTAATCTTGCGAAAGGGACGACTGGCTACCTTCATGATATTGCAAGAGTGTGGAACGAGAACAAGACGCTCGTCTCAACAACAAGATATGCAGAAGTGAATTGGAACGACAAGCACTATCCTGCTATCACTCATCGCTACCATGATGGTGATAAATTCCTCGAGGTGGATATTTATCAAGAAGGTCGAGGGTCCTATTTTGATCGACTGCGTCTTAAAGACTCCTGGCTCGAAGATGCATCTGGAGTCCGGCTGTCCGTGCCTGGGGGTAAATCAGTTGAGAACAACAAGAACTACACCTACGCATGGGATTTGACGGATCTCCCAGAAGAATTCCTGACGCTCTATGCTGTCGCTCAGGAAAATCATGGGCCTAAGACTAGGGTCAAGCTATTTGATTTCCAAGGTGATCGTACACCACCAGAAATTGATATCGTGTCCTCGGACATTATTACATCGTTGGATGACATTAGAATTCATGTCATCGATGCGATCGATGACTCTCCGCGAATCACGAATATCGGTCTTCAGGGCGGGCCCGCGGATGATTCAGTCTCGTTATCCTCCCGACGCCTGGGGGATGGTGAATTCCAGCTGGAATATCCGATCATGTTCCCGTCACTGACCGAGGGCGAGGAGTACACCTTGACGGTGGTGGCGCGTGACGCCCATCGGAACGAGTCGTCTGAAGAAGTGAGCTTCATCTACAGCCCTCCTCAGGTCGCCCTGCAGGGCGGCGTCGACGGCAAGCTGATGATCCCGGCGGTCCAGCACGAGTTCAAGCACCTCGACGGCCGGCGCATCATCGAGACCCAGCCGCTGACCCTGGCCGACGGCAGCACCGTGGCCGGCACCTACGACGTCTTCGCCAGCCTGCGCTCGGATGCCGAGGTGCCGCTGATCGTCAACGGCGTGCGCATCGAGCCGGGCGATACCACCCAGATCATGTCGCGCCATGACTTCGGGGCCAGCGAGGGGCGCCTGTCGCTGCCGCTGCTCGCCGCCGAACAGGGCCTGGAGGGCGTCTCCAGCCTGCTGATCTCCACCGCGGCGCCCAACGCCCCGGTGCTGCTGCTCGACGTGCACACCTGGATGGGCGAGGCCCAGCTCTCCGCCGAGGCCTGGGAGGTGCGCCAGGTGATCGACCCGGTGCGCCTCACCGCCACCCCCAAGAACGGCGCCATGTGCCGCTTCACCGCCGCCGAGTCGGAGGCCCGCAGCGCCGATCCGATCCATGACCCGGTGTGCTACCTGCAGTGGGAGGCGCTGCCCGACGAGACCGAGCCGGTCGCGCTCACCGACGGCGGTGCCAATACGCCCCAGGCCGAGGGCCAAGCGGTGGCGCTGGGCGAGCAGCCCGTGGCCTACAGCCTGTGGCTGTTCTCCGGCGACGGCAGCAAGGTCAAGGTCGGCGAGGGCAGCCGCCCGGTCAACGTCGAGAGCCCCTACGGCAGCGTCACGCTGCGCCCCCGCGAGGACTACTCGGCGGTCGACCGCATCCTGCACGAGTTCGACCTGCGCCTGACCCAAAGCGGCGGGCCGACCTGCTCGCTGACCCTGAGTGCCAGCGAGGCGATCGAGGCCGCGGCCAACCGCAAGCACGATGCGCAGCGCCTGACCTGCCTGCTCGACTGGCAGGAGATGCCCGACGGGCTGTCGCAGAAGGGCGGCACCAACCAGCCCCAGCTCAACGGCCGCCTGGCCGAGAACGGCGAGCACCTGCTGGGCTGGCGGACCAGCGTGTTCTCGAAGAGCGGCACCCGGGTGACCCTCAACCACGAGACCACGCCGCTGGTGGTGGTCGACCCCGAGGCGCCTCGGCTCACCATGACCCCGAGTCGCCACACCACCCAGGTCGACGACGGCCGCTTCGTGGTGCCGATCGCCGGCAGCTACTTCGGTGACGTCGAGATCAACACCCTGCCCACCGAGGTCGACGTGCGCCTCGAGCGCGACGACACCGTGCTCGAGGCCGAGACCTACGGGTCCGGCTGGGCGAGCCGCAACATCCTGACCCGCCGCCTGCAGGCCGAGGGCGCGGCGCTGTGGGAAGAGAGTGAGCACCGCGTGCAGGCCCGCTACCAGCGTGTGCCCGACATCGAGACCACCCAGACCTATCGCACCATCACTGGCCCGGCGGCCAACCTCTATCCGATGATCGCGCTGGACGCCACCGAGGTGCTCGATAACGAGCCGCTGCCGATCGAGGTGACCATCCAGGACATTTACGCGACCGACGCGAGCTACGACCCGTCGGTGATGGGGGAGTGGGACGTGCGACTGGTCAATCAGCACTCGCTCAACGAGCGCGAGGCCCTCAGCGACTGGCAGTACGCCGAGGACGGCACCGCCCGCTTCACCCTCGACCTGGAAGGCCGCGACAACGCCGGTATGCGCCTGCTCGCCGAGGCCCGGCTGCGTTCGTCGATCGCCGGCTATGAGCGCACTGAGTTCAGCCAACGCCCGACCTTCCTCACCGTACTGCGCGGCGGAGCCCTGGACGGCGACGTTGAGATCCGCACCCTGTCAGGGAAGCGCCGTTTATCGCCGTGTTCCAGCTCGGCTTCGAAAGCCGCCTCGACCAGGCCGCCATGGGCGACGTGCACTGGGAGATCAGTGACGACGGCGGGGCCAGCTGGACGACTCATCCGGCCAACGAGCGGCGCAAGACGATGTTCATGCAGACCTTTGAGGAGGGCGTCTACCAGGTGCGGGCGCATGTCACCAACCGCCACTCCGGCCTCGAGTCCTATACCGAGGCGGTGGAAGTGATCGCCTATCCGGTGCCCAAGCTCAGCATCCTGGGGACGCAGACCGTGTTCGTCGGCGACAGCTGGACCTACGAGGTCGACCTGGCGCTGCCCGAGGACACCGCCGCCCAGCCCGACGACGTGGTGATTGAGTGGTCCGAGGACCGGGGCGAGACCTGGCCGCACCGCGGACCGACGCTGACCCTGACCCGCGACCACGAGGACCGCATCGGCCTGCAAGTGCGGGCACGGACCAATATTGCCCCCGAGGACGACCGTGACGCCTACGCCATAGACCGCTTGGGTGTCGAGTTCCGCGACGTGCACCCCCACGGGCCGGCGTGCGCGGCCCCGGCGCGTCGAACCGGGCCAGGCCTACACCTTCACCGCCCGGCTATCGATGCCGTATCGCGGCATGGCCTATGAGATGGATGGCTACTTCACCCTGCCCGACGGCACGGTGGTGGAAGGGGTCACCGAGGTCGAGTACACCCCTACCGCCGAAGACGTCGAGCAGGGGCGTATCGAGGTCTTCTACACCGGCTGGTTCGAGGGCTACCAGGACGAAACGACGGTCGAGGCCAGCCACCGCACCACCGCCTGGGAATACGTGTGGCCCGACTTCTACTTCCTGGAGCGGCTGTCGGCGGATGTCGCGCCGGCAGAGATCTCGCTGACCGTCCGCCACCGCAACGGCGCCCGTCGCCTCGAGGAACCGACCTACGCCTGGACGCTGCCCGATGCAGCGACCCAGGTTGAGGCCAGCGGTGACGCCAAGCGGGTGTTCTGGCTCGAGGAGCCCGGGGTCTACCCGATCGAGGTCATCGTGCGTGATGCCCGTGGCCACGAGACCGTGGTTGAGCAAGAGATCGTGCTGGGCCGGCCCGCCCCCTACGACATCGAGCTCAGCTACACCGCCAGCAACCGCTACGAGCGGGCGCCGCTCGAGGTGCGGGTACGGCCCTCGGTGCGCGGCGGTCACCCACGAGATCGGGTCATCCACCACCGGTACTACAGCAACGGTGAAGTGATCACCGACGGCTCGATGTACGGCACCACCACCCTGGAGGCCGGCACGCACTACCTGATGTACGAGCTGGAGACCCAGATGGGGACCACAGCGCGGCAGATCCTGCCGATCGAGGTGGCCGAGAACCAGGTGCCGGTGTGCGAGCTCGAGGTCAGCGAATCCAGCCGCGACTGGCGCATCAGCGCGGACTGCCAGGACCCGGACGGCCGGGTGCGGGAGTACCGCTGGACGGTGGACGGCGAGCCCACCGGGCGCACCGGGTACCGGCTGTCGGTCAACAAGCGCGACTACGAGGCGCTGCCGCTGGTGGAAGTGATCGCGGTGGATGACGCCGGTGCCGAGTCGGCGCCGGTGCAGGTGCCCTGACCCCAGGCCCCGTGCCTGATCGTTTGCCCGGCCATGTGCCGGGCTTTTTCTGGGTACCTTCTCGTCGTACCCCCCAAGGGCATCTCGACGCAGGGGTGGTTGGTCGCACAGGGGATATCCTGACCCCCATTCCAACGTTCTCCCTGGATGGGGTATCTGATGCGAGCACTACTCACCTCTGGACTGGTAGCCGGGATCTTGGCGGCGCAGCCGACCATGGCGCAAACAAGCTTTGAAGACTTCAACTTTTCGGACCTGGATATCCGCGGGGTCGTGGAGCTCCCGATCTCCGGCATGAGCGCCGTCGATAACGGCGGACAGGTGTTCTTCACCTCAAGCAATGGTCGCTTCGTGATCGTCGGGGAGATCTACGATCTCTGGAAAGGGGGCTCACTGGATACCATGAGCCAGATCCAGGATGCTGCTACCCGAATTCATCTCGATGGATTGGCCATCGATACGGCCAACCTGAACACGGTCTCGTTCGGTAGCGGTGAGCGCACTGTCACCATCTTTACTGATCCGCTCTGCGAGCACTGTCATGCACTGAGCCATGAAGCCAAGCAGTACGCCGATGACTTCACCTTCGAGCTAGTAGTGGTCCCGGCGCTCGGTGATCGCTCTCATGAGCTGGCAAAGCAGCTGTACTGTGCCGAGGCGAAAGAGACGCAAGGCGCGGAAGCGTTGCTGAACGGCACCATCGCCACCATGCCCACGGTCTCCGACTGCGACACCACTGGCTATGATCGCACCCTGATGACGGCCGAGCTGCTGGGCGTCGACGGGGTGCCGTTTGTTATTGCAGACGATGGGAGGGTCAATCGCGGTCGCCCGTCGAATTTTGCCGATTGGCTATATGCCGGGGAGGATCGCTGATGGAAGTCATCATCAACCAGGGCCGTCGTGACAAGCTGATCTCCAAGGAACAGCGGGCTGGGTCGTTGATCCCTGTTCTGGCCTACGACCCTACTAACCAGCTATTCCTGAATGATGATCAGACCCTGGGGTTTGCCTTTCTCTGCGAGCCACTGACATACGGCGACGAGAAGATCCAAGAGCGGGTTTCGGGCCTGCTAAATCAGCAGTTTCCTGCCGAAACCACCCTGCAGTTCATTATGTTCAGGTCACCCGATGTGACCAACAAGCTCAATAACATGCTGACCCTGAGAGACGGGTTCAAGCACCCGCTGCTGAGCAAGGTGGTTGAAGAGCGAGCGGAGTTCCTGCGCAAGCACACCATGGAGAACCTCCATTCAGCCTCGAACAAGGGCGTCTTTGACAACGGGCTGGTGCAAGACCTCAAGCTGATCATTACCTGTAAATGCCCGATCCGCAACCACAAGCCGGACAACGACGAGATTGAGGAGATGGTCCACCTGAGGACCAAGATCGAATCGGCGCTCAAGACAATTGGCACCAACCCGCAGCCCATGACGGCAAAAGGCTTCGTGAGGGTGATGGGTACCATGCTGAATTGGGGACCGGGTGCGTCGTGGAGGTCGGGGCCGGATGGCTGGGATGAGGACAAGCCGCTGTGCGACCAGGTCTTTGATTACGGCACTGACATCACCGTCACGAAAGACAAGCTGACGCTTGGTGACTATCACGTGAAGGTGATGAGTGCTAAGAAGCTTCCGCCCATGTTCTATTTTGGCAATGCCTTGTCCTACGTTGGCGATATCTCAGGGGGGACATCCTCGGTTCGTGAGAACTACATGGTGGTGACCAACGTTTTCTATCCGGTGCCTCAGAAAACAAAGGACAAGCTGGAGCAGAAGCGTAAATTCACCATCAACCAGGCTTACGGACCACTGTTGAAGTTCGTCCCCATCCTGGCGGAGAAAAAGGGAAGCTTCGACATTCTTTATGACTCCATCAACGATGGGGCTACGCCGCTGCAGATTAGCTATTCCGCTGTCATCTTCGCCCCAACAGAAAAGAGAGCGCAGGCCGCCGCTACTTCTTTGGCAGGGTATTGGCGAGAGAATCGCTTCTCGCTGCTTGAGGACAAGTTCGTAAGCCTGCCGATGTTCATCAACTGCCTACCGATGTGCACCGATCGCGCTGCGGTGCGCGACCTGAATCGCTACAAGACCATGACCAGCGAGCAGGCAACGGTGTTGCTGCCGATCTTTGGCGAGTGGAAGGGGACCGGGACGTTCCATGCTGGTTTGTTGTCCCGCAACGGGCAGTTGATGTCGATGTCGCTCCATGACTCGAACACCAACAAGAACCTGGTGATCGCGGCCGAGTCAGGTTCTGGTAAATCTTTTTGGGCTAACGAGCTTCTGCTCTCCTATCTCTCGGAGGGTGCCCAGGTGTGGGTCATCGATGCCGGCAAGTCCTACCAGAACCTCTGTTCGGTCTTGGACGGCGACTTCCTTCAATTCTCGGACGGTGCCGACATCTGTCTGAGCCCCTTTGAGCTGATCCAGAACTACGAGGACGAAGAAGACGCCCTGGTCTCATTGGTCAGTGCCATGGCATCGGCGAAAGGCCAGCTGGATGAGTTTCAGATCGCATCACTGAAGCAGGTCATGTCCCACCTCTGGCTCGAGCATCAACAGCAGCTGAAGGTGGACCATATTGCTGAGCGGTGCCTCGAATCGGACGACCAGCGTATCCGGGATATTGGGGCGCAGCTCTTTGTGTTCACGTCAAAGGGAAGCTACGGCAAGTATTTCGCTCATGCCAACAATGTGAAGTTCAAGAATCAGTTCACGGTCCTCGAACTGGACGAACTTCAGGGGCGTAAGCACCTTCGCCAGGTGGTGCTTCTGCAGCTTATCTACCAGATCCAGCAAGAAGTCTTCCTTGGCGAAAGGGACAAGAAGAAGATTGTGTTCATTGATGAGGCCTGGGACCTACTGAAGGAAGGCGAGGTGTCGGTGTTCATCGAGCATGCCTACCGTAAGTTCCGGAAATATGGCGGCAGCATGATCATTGCCACTCAGAGTATCAATGACCTCTACGAAAATGCGGTCGGTCGAGCCATCGCAGAAAACTCAGCATCGATGCATCTTCTCGGCCAGACGGAGGAAACCGTCGAATCAGTTCGGCGTAGTGGTCGTCTGACGCTGTCCGAGGGTGGTTTCAACATGCTCCGCTCCGTTCATACCGTTGCCGGGGTCTACTCGGAGATATTTGTGAAATCCAAGAGTGGGATGGGTGTTGGCCGCCTGATCGTGGGTGAGTTCCAGAAGCTCCTCTACTCTACCGATCCGGTCGACGTCAACGACATTGCCCGATACAGCCGTCAGGGCATGCCGGTTCCAGATGCCATTAACCAAGTGCTGCGAGACAGGGGCTTGCCCATGACTGATCCCATTAAGACGACCTCCCAGCGTGGACCCGGAGGAATGACGCTGTTTACCCTCTTTGCGCTCGTGGCGATTCTGGTCATGGGTTTCTTCCTGCATCAGCGGCTCAATGATCTGGAAGCAAGTGGCAGCGAATCCGCTCCTCCAGTCCTTATTGTCGATTACGACCAGGTATTTGCGAGCTTCCCCAGTAATGCGACTGATGAGCAGATGGAGGCACTGATCATCAACCTGAATCAGCGGATCATCGGACTCCAACAGGCCGGCTACCTTGTGCTCTCCGCCGATGCGGTCCTGGGCGCACCTAACACCCTGCGTGTATCGACCGACTACCTGCTGAGCGAGGAGGGCGGTGATGAGTAAGCGCGAGCGCCAGTCAACGCCACGTTTCGTTGCCAAGATGGGGGTCGTGGCCACCCTGATCTTCGCTACTGGGTACGCCTTTGTCAGCCGGTACCACTTCGGTATCGATTCCCAGGAAGTGAAGTGCATCGGCGACTACAGCCTTTTCCTCGTTGACCGTCATGACAAGGATCTTCAGCGCGGCAACATCTACGCCTTTTCAGCACAAGGCGTTGAGCCCTACTTCGACGAAGGGACGCAGATGGTGAAGATCCTTCGAGGCCTTCCCGGCGACCATGTGCGCATCACCGAATCGGGTGACGTGTTCGTCAATGACGAGCTCGTTGGGGAAGGGCTGATCCTTGCCGAGGAAGTGGGAGCCAATCCGGCGGACTTCGCTGGTGAGACGATTCTTGAAGAAGGTAGCTACTGGTTCATGGGTGAAACCCCTTACAGCTTCGACTCCCGTTATTGGGGTACCGTCTCTGAGGAGCAGATCATTGGACAAGCACGCCCGATCATTTAAGCCTTCACGCTTGGCCGCTGCCATCCTCCTGGCCATCACCCCTCTGGCTGTTACTGCCGGCGAGCGCGGCGCGGCCAATCCGCTGACGGACGAGGATCTGCGCTGGATCGAGCGCGGGGAGGAGATCATCGAGCAGTCGCAGGAGATTGTGGGGCAGGAGACTCTGTTCCCAGACAACTACGAGCGTGCTGAAGATGATGCTCAGCAGTTCTTCTCTGACCTGCGGCGTACCAACCCCACGCTGAAGGCCATGGATGCCCAGCAGCCCCCGGAGGGCAAGCGATACGCCAACTACAGTACGCTGATCTTCGCTTCTTACTCCCTGGAACGTGAAGGCCTGGAGGACATTCTCGAACTCGCCTCCAAGGATGAGCAGCTTGTCGTCGCTTTCAGGGGCATTCCTGATGACATGGAGGTCGCTGAAGGGGTTCGCTTCCTCCAGGAGCTGGCTCTCCAGTATGACCCCATCCCCAACATCGTCCTTGATCCCACCCTGTTTCAGGAGCATGGCGTAACGTCGGTGCCCACCATCGTTCGGCTTGAGCAGCGGACTACCGTTGAGGGCGGAGACAGGGAGGTTGTGGCGCGGGTCACCGGGCTCTCCGATCCAGCATGGCTGGAGCGCCAGATTGAGTTGGGCGAGAACGGTGACCTTGGGGTGCGTGGACCAGTAGCCGAGATTGCCGAGCGTGACCTGGTAGAGGTCATGCAAGAGCGAGTCATGGCCATTGACTGGGATCTGAAGCGAGAACAAGCGCTCGAGCGGTTCTGGTCCAACCAGAATTTCGAATGGCTACCACCGGCCACGCGGTCGAGGACGCGGCGTCTCGATCCCAGAGTCCATGTTCTCGAAGACATCGTGGGGCCCAACGGAGAGGTCATCGCCGAACAGGGCCAGATCATCAATCCGCTCGATTCTGTCCCCTTTACTCAGGCCATCGTGGTGATGAACGCCACTGATCCTCGTGAAATTGAGTTGGTTCAGGAGGCGCTACACGGCATTTCCAGCCAGCCTGGCGTCGCCCGGGTCACGTTCATCGCTACGGAACTTGATGCTGACGAGGGCTGGGACAGCTACACCGCGGTCTCTGACGCCTTTGATGCCCCGATCTATCTGCTCACCCCGGACGTCAAGGAGCGCTTTGCCCTGGAGTTCACACCATCCGTGATTACCAGTGATGGCGAGGACTTCATCGTTCGGGAGCTCACCTGGGAGGACGTATGATGACTGGAAGCCTCCTTGCACTGCAGCCTATCGTCTGCGGGAAGGCCCGTTCGCACAGAGCCTACGAGGCGCTGGCCCGCTTCCCGGGTCCCAACGGGCTGCGTGGTCCCTACGAAACGCTGGCGGATGGGCAGTGGGCTACCCTGGACCGGGAGATGATTGCCCATCTGCGCGATTGGACTCTGCAGGGCAATCGTCGATTGTCTCCTTTGTTCATCAACCTCTCCGCTGAAACCCTAGCCTGCGACGATAACTTCGACGCCTGGCTGGAAGATTTCAAAGGCTTCCAGGCTGATGCGCCGGCCCCTGTGACGCTAGAGGTAAGCGAGTTCGTCGATGACGACTTGCTCGATAGGCGCTGGCCAAAACTCGCCGCCCTCAGCCATGGCATCGCCCTTGATGACTTCGGGGCCCGCTATGCGTCTCTGGACCGACTCAAGCGCTATCCCTGGGCCATTTGCAAATTTGAATGTGCCTCTCTTGACGCACCGGCGACCCAGGAGGCCATGTCCTTCTGCCGCAGCCATGGCATTCAGCAGGTGGTCGAGCGCATCGAGTCATCCAGTGATGCGGCCCGGGCTAGCGGGGTGGACCTGCACCAAGGGTACTTCTACGGCCGTCCACAGGCGGTCGCCATGGATTTCAGCATTCGCAAGGTGGGGGTGGCATGAAACGACTTCTCAGTGGGGCTCTCCTCGCGATTACCCTTGGCCTGGGCACCAGCAATGCTCTTGCCTCAGATCCCGGCTGCTCCAACTCGAACCTGATCGGTCCCAAGCTCGTGACGGACGTGTGCTGGAATTGCCTATTCCCCATTCGGGTCGCCGGCGTGCCGCTGGGAGGCAGCAGCAACACGGTTCCCGAGGACGCTGCGGATCGCCAGATTTGCGCCTGCCAGGACAACCAAGGCGTGCCCCATCCAGGTGTGGTCACTTCGTTCTGGGAGCCCGCCCGTCTGGTCGAATTCCAGCGGGTACCAGGCTGCTCGTCCGTGCTGAACGGCACAAGATTCCCCATGGATCGCACGTTCCAGGGCATGCACGGTGGGACCGATTACGACGGTGGTGATGGTTCGTTCATGCACTATCACTACTACGCCTTCCCGCTGATGCTGATCATGGACATGTTTGTCTCCGGCAAGTGCAACGCGGACGGCTATACCGACCTGGATCTGATGTATCTCAGCGAGCTCGACCCGACCTGGAACAACTCCGAGCTGGCTTTCTTCACCAATCCCGAAGCCGCGGCTGTGGCTAACCCGATCGCCGCGGCGGCCTGCACCGCTGATGCCGTGTCATCCACTGCCGGGCGTCCGCTGACCTCGATGTTCTGGTGCGCCGGCGCGTGGGGCGCCATCTATCCGATATCGGGCCATCAGACGGGTGGCGATGACGTGATGCGCACCAGCAGCCTGCTCAAGACGCGGGTGATGGCCGCGCTCCATCGCCGGGGCCTGGCGTGGCAGACCATGGGCACCTCTGCCATGTGTGGCGGTGGCCATATCCGCCCGACCCTGCCGAAGAGCCAGTACAAGTTCAGCCTGATCTACCCGCTCCCCGAAACAGAGCGTGCTCATGTGATTGGTGAGTCCACGCTGCGCTGGGGCCTGGGTAGGACGATCCCTGGTATCGGCAACGATCCCATCTACACGATCTGGCGCTGGAATGACTGCTGCAACTGGTGAGGTGTGGGTATGACAGAGCTCTGGATCGCTGGCGGGCTGCTCGTCGCCGTTGTGCTGGGGGTTGCCGGTTGGCGAACGAGATATCCCTACAAGGCTCAGAAACGGCTGTTCACCAATGCCGAGTGGCGTTTCTACCAGCATCTGGAACGGGCGATCGGCGGCAGCCACCTGGTCATGGCCAAGGTGCGCATCGCCGATGTACTGACAGTACATGGTCGCAAGTCCCAGACCCGAGGGTGGTGGCGTGCCTTCACGCGTATCAGCTCCAAGCATATCGACTTCATCATCTGCGATCGTGACAACGGCACCATCCTCTGCGGTATTGAACTGGACGACCGTTCTCACTTCCGTGGGGACCGCCGGCGCCGTGATCGCTTTGTCAACGGCGCCTTTGAGAAAGCCGGTTTGCCTCTTCTCAGGTATCCCGTCCAGCGCCGTGGCTATGACATCCACGGGCTGAGGCGTTCTGTCCTTCAGGCCATCGCTGCGGCTCGCCCTCAAGGAGGTATCGCATGACCCGCCACGGAATGTTCTATCGTGCCATTGCTTGGATGATGGTCATGCTGATGTGCTACATGCCGGTGGCGGCATTCGCGCAATCAGTCGGCAACCTCCCAACTCCCGCCGATACCGCTCGACAAGCCAACGAGGGGCAGGGCTTCGGTGAAACCATAGCCCCGAGCGACATCGGCAGCTTCGACAACGGCAAGGTCACATTCCCGGGCGGTGGGGACATTTCTCTCAACGAGCTTTTTCCGGATGCCCAGAGCGAGGAGGGTGGAAGCTCGAACTTCCCGCACTCGCAGCCAGAGAGCAACCTCAAGTCCGAGGCGTCATCGGACCCGGGCCTGAATGCTATTGGTGGAACAGCGCTTTCCGGCATGCGTTCCGAGGTCACCCGCCCTGGCGGGCCTACCTCCATACAGGGCATGGCCTATGAGGTCATCCATAAGGCCGGCGAGCAGTCCCGTCCGGACTTCTCCAATGACCCCATGCTCAACTCCAGTCGGGACACCTACGACAACATCGACCTGATCACGGAGGGGTTCGCTGACTGCAGCGTCGACGAGCAGATGAAGGAGTCCTCGTTCGAGGCGCACGTCCCTGATTACTACCAGTGCACACGTCGCAACAAGCCGGAAGGCGATTGCACCATCACCCACCATATCGAGATCGACACTGAGCCCACGGACCTGGTGTTCATCATTGACCGTTCGGCATCGATGGATGCCGAGATCGCGGCGCTGCGCGAGGGGTGAGCAACTTCGCCACCCTGCTTAGCCAGGGGCGTAGCGCCAACCTGCGTGTCGGTGGCGTTGCCATGCGCAACGACAACCACCTGACCATGCACCGCAAGCTGACCTACGACATCAATGCCTTCCAGCGCTGGATCAATGGCATTGGTACCGAGGGCGGTCAGACCAGCTCCTGGAACGTGATCAACTGGACAGCCCAGAACTTCAACTGGCGCTCCGATCCAGAGGTCCACAAGGTCATCGTCATCATCGGTAACGACGACGACTGGGGGAGCACGTCGCCGGCCGTGCAGAACCTGATGGCCAAGGGTATCGATCTCTTCGTGTTCCACAACAACTACAAGAAGAGCTGGTACGGCACTCATGTCGATGACACCTTCGACAGCCGTACCTTCATGCGGCTCGCCCAGTTCTTTACGGTGGTTTATGACTACTGGGCTCCGGATGGCTGTATCGACGATGCCGTTGCGACTCTGGAAGAGTTCTGTGATGGCTCCTACTCCCAATACCCGGCGAACCCTCGGAACTGCGTCGACATCGATGGTTTCTATGTCTGCCCAGGAGATCCGATCTACAAGCAGCTGACAGCGCCGCCGATCCCCAATGTTGATCGCCTGGCGGCTCGTGTCGATGTGACGCCCCTGACCTGCGATTACGACCAGGGCACCGAGACCTGCTGGACTGACCAGTATGGTGACACTCAGTGCGTCTCCAGCGGTGAGGCCATCGAGGAGTGCGCACAGTACGAGAATGACCCCCAGTGCGGCTTCGTGAAGTCCGAGTGCGTCGATGGTGCTGAGGGATCGAAGGGTACCTGCTACGTTCACGACGAGACATGGGACTGCGGCGAGAGCTACGAAATCCCCACCCTGGAGAAGGAAGGCGAATATACCTGCGCGGGCCCGATCCGCTGCATGGGTAGCGAGTGTTTCGACTTCCAGCCTGAGCAGAGCCAGGACTTCGCCCGGGCCACGGCCATGATGAATGCGGCCAACAACATGGTCTCCGACATGACCTGCGCCGAGGGGCAGACCGGCCAGGCCTGCACAGTCTTCAAGGGCGATGCCGGCGAGTGCAAGAAGGCCGTCGGTGGAGTGGTGGACTGCTGCGAAAAGCCGTCTGGGGTATCCCTCAAGGACTACCTTACCTTGATCATGGCGGTGCCCAAGATCGACTCGGCCATCATGGGTTTGGAAGACGGCAGCTCGTTCAGTGCCATGAAAGGGGCCTACCAGCTGCTGCGCGATCCGGCCGTGGATAGCTGGTCCACGGTGACCCAGCCCTTTACCTCTCGCCTGGATAGCGTGACAGGTGCCTTCGACACCATGAAAGGCACGGTACAGGATGCCATCCTCGATGCCGTACAGCCGCTCAAGGAAAAGGTCGCCGAGATGACCGGCAAGACTCTGACCAATGCGGCAACATCTGCGGGTGGCAGCGGAGGCGGTGCAGCGGTTGGTGGTGAGGCCGCCACGTCATTCAGCGAGCAGCTCCTCGGCGCCCAGGGCGCCAGCTTCCTCAGCATGGCCATGACCGCCTACCAGATCTACGTCGTGACCATGCTGGTGATCCAGCTGATCTGGAAATGTGAGGAGGAAGAGTTCGAGATGAACGCCAAGCGCCAGCTCAAGTCGGCCCACTACGTCGGCTCCTACTGCAAGACGAAGGTCCTTGGGGCGTGCATCGAGAAGCGCGAGGTCTACTGCACCTTCAACTCTCCTCTGTCGCGCATCATGCAGCAGCAGGTTCGCAGCCAGTTGGGCATGAGCTGGGGTAGCCCGGAAAGCCCCAATTGCGGCGGTATCCCCATCGCCAGCTTGGATCAGGTCAACTGGGACAACGTGAACCTCGATGAATGGCTCGGTATCCTTCAGTCCAACGGGCTTTACAAGGGCACCATGGACTTCGACCTGGAGTCGATCACCGGCACGGGCTCACACCTCGACATCGATGCCAATCGCAACGATGCCATCGATCGGACCCTGGGCCGCTTCGAGGATACCGACCTCGACGAGTTCCGGGCCAACGCTCGCGATGAGCTGAGAATCGAAAACAGTCGCTGATGCAAAGGGGCCGGTCGCCATCGGCGGCCGGCCCCTGTGGGTCAAATTGGGATCGAGCTTATGCTCGCTTGATGAACAGCTCCGGCTCACCCTTTTCGAGGATCATCGGCGGCTGGTCGTCCTCCGGTGACAGGTAGAGGAAGAACCACTCCGGCATGTGTTCGGAGATCTTCACCGCCAATGGCAGTTTGGCCATAGTGGCGTCCTCGTTGGGCAGGAAGAAGAAGCGCATGGATTTCTGGTGGTCCGTGGCGGGGTAGGAGTAGACCTGGCCTTGCACGTTGCTGGCCTCGGGGGCTGCAATTGTCCTCTCGCCTCGCTCTG
This sequence comes from Halomonas sp. E19, assembly GCF_052439355.1. Taxonomy (NCBI): domain Bacteria; kingdom Pseudomonadati; phylum Pseudomonadota; class Gammaproteobacteria; order Oceanospirillales; family Halomonadaceae; genus Halomonas; species Halomonas sp. E19. The sequence continues at coordinate 88,280 of NZ_JBNFWU010000002.1, forward strand.
GAATCTGCAGTGAGACGTAGCAACCGTACGCCTTGGCATCGTCACCACTCTTGATCCGCTCATACCCGTAGCAGCCGTTTTCCTCGTCGACTACTGCAATGCTCATTGCAGTGCGGCCGTGGGCTGCTGGGTGGCGAAGATCATTGCCTTCGTGTTCGATGGTGTAGCCCAGCTCCTCTGCAGCCTGCTGCACAGCCTGGTAGAAGCTGTCCCGCAGCAACTCGTTCGCTTCCTCCCGAGACGCCGCTTCGCTGGTGGGAACGAAGGCAAAGGCGCTGTCCTGCTCCATGTGCCCCGGTGCGGCAAACAGTGCGCCAGCAAGCCCCAGGCCCAGTGAGGCTCCACCGGACAGCCCCAGGCCCGCGGAGCTGTTGAATAGAGCTGCGTCGCTGAATGCGTTGGTGATGTTGGTCATCGCCGAGCTGTATTCATCGTCCCCGAGGGCGGTATCACGCGCCTTGTGCAGACCACCTGCCTGCGCCAGGTTGTAGGCGCGGCTGTTGTCCTCGCTGTACCTAGCGGTCGTGGTGGTGGTGGCACAGCCGGCCATGGTGGTCGCCAGCAGGGCAATCCCGGTTAGCTTGGTGAGAGTCTTCATCGTCCTGTCCCCTTGTTTCTGCCCCGGCGGGGCGTGTTGGTGTCGTCTTCTGGTTCCATTCTACTGATCGACGCGATTACGCAAGCCCTCGATATGGGCAAATAACCAGGCCCAAAAAGCCCCTGCGACCACGGTGGGCGAGGGGCTATGAAGCGTCGTGACGGGCTATCAGGTGCTCGACGCCACTTCGGCAGTGGCCTTGGTGGCATCGTCAGCCTTCTCCCCATCCTTGTCGGCCTTGGTGGCGGAGGCCTTCTTGGCGCCGGCGGCGGGCTTGTCCGCTGCCTTGGCATCTTCCTCGTCGTCGATGTCGCCATCCACCTCGCTGTCATGGCGATACGGCGCGGCGGCGTCCACCTCCTCGTGCTTGCCCTGGTTATGGGCGGCCACGCGGGCACGCTTCTCGACCCCGATGATGCGGGAGGCCAGGCGGTTGAGCAGCTGCTGCCACTCCAGCCCGGCCTGGGTACGCTGCTTGCTGGTCAGCAGGCCATGCAGCCACAGGCTGTCGATCTTGGCCATCAGGCTGTCGAGCTTGCGCACAAGCCGCAGGAACTGGGCCACCTGGGGGAGGTGATCTCGACGTCGAGGCTGATGGGGTTGGTGTAGCTGGGTACGTCCTGGATCTCATGCTGCGTGAACAGGACATCCATCTGCTGGATCTTCTCCTCCAGCTGCTCGTCAGCCTTGGCGATGTGGCCCTGGACGATCTGGGACACTTCGTCGACCTGCTCGCGGACGCCGATGATCTGCAGGATCACGTCCAGAGAGAACAGGCTGTAGCTGACCCGAGTCAGGGAGCGCTCGACCACGCGCTGCGCCTGCAAGGTGTAGACGGTGAGGTTCTGCTTGAAGACCGGACGCGAGTAGACCGGCTTCGGCTCGGACTTCTGGGACTTCCCCGGGTGGGGGCGGTGGTTTGAGCGGCGGCCTGAGCGCTGGGGCTCTGAGCGACGGCGGTGTCAGTCATGGCGAATCCATCCATAGTGACAGGTTTTTGGTAAACGCCCCGTCACCATACCTCCGTGTCAACTCCCGCCCCCTGTCGGGAAACGCCCTTTAAGGGCACGACGAGAGGGGTGTCACCCCGGGAATGATGGTTTATATTGGGGGTGTTAAGTCGCTCTGCGGCTTGCACCTGAAGGTAGCGCTGGCCTTCCCAAACAATCAGCAATTTTCCCCGCCACGTTCTGTGGCACCTCTCGCTCCGGCGAGACCCCTGCGATGATGCTGCTTGCAGCTTTGTCGTGTCCCGTGGAGTCGTGCGCCCTGCGTTCACCTCCCGGCGGCCCGTTGTTCAGGCCGTTACCCCCATGGTTCGCTCAGCACCCCTCAGTCATCTGACTGTGGCGCTGTTGTGTCCGCTACCTGCTCGTTCTCGCTTCGGTGAGTTCGTTCCGGTGCATCCTTGCCAGACCCTCGGACTCGTCTGAGGTCATTACCTACCCACTAGGGAGGCCCACTCCCTATATGGGAGTGCCCTCTGCCAATTGATGAGGAATCTCTCATGAGCAACGTTGAAGCTTTCACCCTGCAAATCCTGATCGGTGGTCTGATCCTGTGTGCAGCCATCCTGTGGCTCACCGTCAAACTGCTGGTCAAGACGGCACGACAGGCCATCCCTGTCATTGCCAAGGGCATTGCTAAGTCGACCCCGGCCGTTTATGCCGGAGTCTCCAAGGGCGTCGTCACCGCAGCCTCTGCGGCTCGTCGCTCCGGGGTTCACCACACGGTAGCTAACGCTGCCAATGTGGCGTCTCTTCGCTGTGTCGCTTCTCTGCAGGCCCTGGCCTGCCAGAAGAAGCAGCAGTCTGAGGAAGCAGCACCTGTCGATCTCGGCAGCTGCTGGGACCAGTACGATGCTCCCGCCTACCAGCGGAAGGGTGTTGTGCTGTCCTTCTGATGCATGTTTGACCCACGCCGGGACACTTCTCCCGGCAGGGGGCGGTGTCCTCCCAACCTGGAGATCGCCCTCATGGATCAACTGCCGACGCTGCTGTTCGGTATCAGCATCGCATCTCTGGCCTGCGCTGCCTTCAGCTACGCCTGGGCAACCGCGGACTGACCTCTGGCCTCTGGCCTTTTCAACCCTCACGGGGAGCACCTCCCGTGATGGGGAGTGCTCCCTGCCTTGCTTGGAGCACTTCCCATGGAACGCTTGACTCGTATCTACGTAGAAATGGACATCCTTACCTGGCTCGCCATGAGCAGCATTCTGATGCTGCTGGTCGGTGCGGTCTTGGTATGGGTGGCTCGCCTCGCGGCTCGGAAAATCTCCTACGCCCTCTGGGAGCGTCGGATTCGTCGCGTCCAGAACGGCCGCCGTGAGCCGATTCTGCGCAGATCTTGAAGAGAAGGACACAGAGGGGGCATCGCCCCTCTGCTGTTCCCTCGCGACACCGGCCCATGCGGGCCCGATGGTCGTATGCCCAAGCGGTGTTGTGCCGTCGTAACAGCACCCCTCGGACATCCGATTCTCGTGATGCTTCGGCATCGCAGAAGGAGGTAGCGCTGGCCTCCCGAAACAATCAGCAACTTTCGTCTGACCTTACCTGCCCTTGCCGGGAGCCCACTCCCGCAAGGGGATGGGTGTCTCTCGGCTCAAGGCCAACTTGACTGGAGATCTACCCATGACCGTTTCAGCCCCTTACCAGGAGTTCCCCGTTGCCACCACGTTTGGCCTCGAAGTTCCGGCCAAGGTGATGGCGCTCGGCTTTGCCGATGCCAGCAACCCGCATATCCCCGCCAAGAGCGACGGCTATGCGTTCCGCCGAGTGTTCCTTCGGGAGCTCTTGGCCTTCCTGCGAGACCCGTCCGGTGACGCGCTGTATGTCACTGGCCCGACGGGTTCAGGCAAGACCTCCGGGATCTGCGAAGTGGCCGCCAGGCTCAACTGGCCGGTCCAGCAGGTGACCTGCCACGGCCGGATGGAAGTGACGGATCTCATCGGTCATCACACCCTGATGTCCCGTGTCCCTGGAGAGACGCCTGTCATGACCTTCCAGCACGGCCCCCTCGCGGTGGCCATGCGTGAAGGGCACATCCTCCTCCTGAACGAGGTGGACATGATGGACCCCGGCGAGTTGTCCGGCCTCAACGACGTGCTGGAAGGGCGGCCCCTGGTCATCCCCCAGAACGCCGGCGAGGTCATCAAGCCTCACCCGATGTTCCGGGTGGTGGTGACCGGCAACTCGGTCGGCAATGGTGACGCCACGGGCCTGTACCAGGGCATCGCCATGCAGAACCTGGCTGCCATGGACCGCTACCGCATCGTGGAAGTGGACTATGCCAAGCCGGAGGTGGAAGCCAAGATCCTCGCCGCTGTGGCGGGGCGGCTGCCCGAGAACCTTCGTGATCGCATGATCAGCGTTGCCAATGAAATCCGTCGCCTGTTCAAGGGCGAGGAGGGCATGGGTGGCGAAATCGCTATCACGATGTCGACTCGGACACTGGTTCGCTGGGCCAAGCTCTCGATCCGGTTCCACAAGGCGGTCAATCCCCAAGGGAGCGCAACGCGCTGGCCTATGCCCTTGATCAAGCCCTGCTGCGCCGGGCACGCCCTGAGGAGAAGGAGGCCATCGTTCGCATCGCGAGCGATACCTTCGGCGACCAATGGGTGGACGGCGATCAGGGGGACGATTAAGGCCCTGGCCTGCCCTCGGTACACGCTGGGCACTTCGGTGCCCGGCGTGGCCTTCCACCCAGGCTTCCGGCCTGAACGTGTGTCCCGGAAGTGCTGGGTGTCTCACGACCCCTGGCACCGAGGCCATTCTTCCCATCTCATCACCGCCGCGATCCAAGTGGGCAGGTGGTAAACGCAGATGACGTGAGGTTGATATGAGTGACGTTGCACAGGAAATGAATGCCCAGCCGGGCATGGCAGAGTGGAGCTGGCTGCTGTTTCCCCCAAGGATCAGTCAACTATTCCGCTCAGGAAGGGGTTCATTCGCGGTGTGTTCGTTGAGGCAGCCAAGCGGCTGGGCTTCAAACACGGCGAGGATGCCCCTAACGTTGAAAAAAACGATGCTGACGGGTATCTCCCCAACGTCCTGATGGACACCGGTGCGGCCCGTATCGTTGTGGATCGCAAGATGCAGGTCAACGAAGTGAACCCCGACACCCTCGAGGGAGGCGGGTCGTTCACAGCAGTAGCCGGCCACAAGCCGTTCCTGATGCTGTTGTACCTGCAGAAGCGGTGGCGCGAGGAGTTCAATACCAGCGAGGGCGACACGATCGAGATCTGCGATGGGCAGCTTGATCTGATCAACTTCACCAACTGGGAATCCCTCCAGCCGTTCATCGAGAGGTTCGAGTTCGATGCACCATCCATGCGCGTGGACGCTGAGGCCCTGGGCCTGGTGGTGCCCATGCTGGATTACGATGCCATCGGCTGCACCGAGATGGACGCTTACTTCTAACCAACGGCTCCGGCCGTGACCTGCTAGCCGCTACCACCCGGTAGCGGCTCCCCTGGGGGACACCACGCCCCTCGGGGCGTGGTATCTCCGCTTTCTGCATGAGGAGACTGCCATGAGCAATGCAACTGTCCACCAGCATCCCGCCGCTCAGAACGAGAAGCGGAAGCTGCTGACCCGTTTCGCCGAGCGATTCGAGATCGAAGAAAAGGTCCTGCTGGACACGCTGAAGACCACGGTCTTCAAGCAGCGTGATGGCTCAGCCCCGACCAACGAGCAGATGGTGATGCTCATGATCGTGGCCGACCAGTACCAGCTGAACCCCTTCACGAAGGAAATCTACGCCTTCCCTGACCAGCAGAACGGCATCGTGCCAGTGGTTGGGGTCGACGGTTGGGCACGCATCATCAACAACCACCCCCAGTACGCGGGGATGGAGTTCGTCTATTCCGACGAGATGGTGAGGATGCCCGGCGCCAAGGTAGATGGCCATGTGTGGATCGAGTGCGTGATGTACCGCAAGGACATCGACCGCCCGATCCGGGTCCGCGAATACCTCGACGAGGTGTACCGCGAACCCTTCGTGAAGAATGGCTACACCAAGAACGGGCCGTGGCAGACGCACATCAAACGGTTTCATCGCCACAAGGCGATGATCCAGTGCTCTCGCCTGGCCTTTGGCTTCACGGGGATCTACGACAACGACGAGGCAGAACGCATCGTTGGCGGCGAGGTCGACGTGACCCAACAGGGTAGTCATAGCTTCCAGCGCCCCCAGGGCAGCGAGCAGGACGAGGCCCCGCTTCGTGAGCTCACTGATCCTGAGAAGGCAGCGATCGAGCCCATGCTCCAGAAGGCCATCCAGCGTTCCCAGCAGTTGAACAACTGGACGCCGGCAGAGCAGTGGGTAAGGGAGAGCTTCCCGAGTGCCGAGCAGAAGGCGTATGCCCTGTCTCGCCTCGAGCAGGCCAAGGCCGCCACCCAGGCGGATCAACCTCCCCAGGAACCCCAAGACGCCACGGCGCGGCAGGGTTCTGCCACACCGGAACAGCAAGCGGCACCTGCTGAACCGGCCAAGCACCACGCCCCTGGTCACGATGAGTTCCCTCGTCCCGAGGATCGCTTCGATGATGAGGATGGCGTTGGTTTCTGACCCCGCCCCGGGTGGAGCTCCCGCCTGACGGCGGGGCTCTGCCCTCTGATCCAGAGAGGAGGGCTACATGAAGATCGTCGATCTGACCCAAGGCGATGACGCCTGGTTGGCATGGCGGAAGGGCGGTATCACCGCCACCGACGCGGCCATCCTGCTGGACCGCTCGCCCTACAAGACGCGCTGGCGCTTGTGGGCCGAGAAGTCCGGCTTCGCCCGGGAAGTCGATCTCAGCCTCAATCCTCTGGTTCGCCGGGGAGAGAGAACGAGGCGCTTGCCCGCAAGGCGTACGAGGAGCATGCCGACGACATCGTGTTCCCGGTCTGTGTCGAGTCATCCGTGCACCCTCTGATGAGGGCCTCACTGGACGGCTTGAACTCAGCCAACGAACCGGTGGAGTTGAAGTGCCCCAGCGACAAGGTGTGGGCCGAAGTGATGGCCGACGGCCGGCAGAGCCGAGCGTTCAAGCTCTACTACTGCCAGGTCCAGCACCAGATTTTGGTGACAGGGGCCAAGCGTGGCTGGCTGGTGTTCTGGCATCAGCAGCATGGCCTTGAGGTCTTCGAGATCCAGCTGAACGAGCTCCTGCTCAGGAAGCTGATCCAGGCTGCCGCCGAGTTCTGGCGGCAGGTGCTCGACCACAAGGAGCCACCCAAGGACCCGGAGCGCGACCTGTTCATCCCCGAGGGGACGTGGCGAAGGAGTGGATCTACGCCGCGGAGCAGTATCGCTCTTATCAGACGGAGCTGGATGAGCTCGAGGCACGCATCAAGGTGCTCAAGGGCCATCAGGCACCGCATCTGGACCGTCTCAAGGAGTTGATGGGGGAATACTTCTACGCCGACTACGCCGGCGTGATGGTGACCCGCTACAAGGCCAAGGGACGTATCAACTACTCCCGGCTGCTCAACGAGCAAGCCGGCAACCTCCAGGAGGGTGATGTAGAGCAGTACCGGAGCCCGCCGTCAGAGCGCTACCGTGTCACCGTCACGGAGTCGCTGGCGCCACGTAACATCGTCGATGAAGAGGCGCTCGCGCCACTTGACGAGGCAATAGAAGACGTGGACTCTTGTTTCTGGTAACTTCAAGGAAGGGGCGAGCAATGCTCGCCTTTTTCCAGAACCGCTTCGCCGCTGAGGCGATTCTGGAAAAAGGTTTCCTCTCCTCTGGAGAGCGAAAAACGTGGTAGCGCTGGCCACGTTCAACTAAACAATCAGCAATATACCTTCCATGACCTAGCCCATCGGGTGCCACCACCCGACAGGGCAGGTGCATCTGGTGGGCTTCTTTCGTTAAGGAGCACCACCATGATCTCTCCCTCTACTACCACTACCGCGTCTCAGATCCAGCATCTGGACCAGGTGTGCGTGATCCATGCCGACTTCGATATCTGGAGCGGCCAAACCCGTCTTGATCCGAAGGACCTGAAGTTGGGTGTCGGAGGTGAAATTCCTCCGGAGAAGCTGGCGCTGTTGGGTAGCAAGAAGATCTGCGACCCCGCTCGCCTCAAGGGCTTCTCTCGACTCAAGACCAAGGCTCGCCGCGTGCTGGCGCACTATGGCTTGCCTTTCATGAGCGGATGGGCGGTACCGGCCGAGCGGCTGGATACCATCATGAAGCAGCTCGACCAGATCAAGGACGAGTTCGAGGAGGTCCGCCAGACCTTCCTGACGCAGTACGACACCGCCGTTGAGGCGTGGATTGCCGACAACCCGGGCTACGAGGACATCATCCGCGCAGGCGCGATGCCCCGTAGCGTGGTAGAGAAGCGGATCGGGTTCGATTACGCGGTCTACCACATCCGGCCCGCCGGCGCTGCCTCTGAGCAACAGCTCGGCCGGCAGGTGGAAAGCCTTGGCAATGATCTCTTCTCGGAGATCGTCAAGGAGGCCAACACCTTCTACGAAGAGAAGCTTCGCGGTGCGTCAGAACTGCTGACATCCACGCGGCCGACCCTTCAGAAGCTGTACGACAAGGTGGATGGCCTGTCCTTCCTCAACGCAGCGTTCGACCCGCTTGCCCGTCTGCTGAACGAGACGATCAAGGGGTACGCGACGTATGCCTCTGGAGGTCGCATCCTGGCGCCCTACCTGTACCAGGTGGTGGCGGCAGTGTTGATCTGCTGTGACCGGCAAAAGATCGAGGGCTATGCCAACGGCACCGTCCAGGTGCAGGACATGGCGCCTGATCCCAGCAGCCTCGCTGCAGACCAGGCTCCGGCCCCGTCTGCTGCCGATGTTGCACCGGCCACCACGGCTACCGAGCCGACCCCCGAACCGTCTGCCCCCGACGTTGCTGGCGCTGATGCTCAGCCCCAGTCGCCGGACCAGCCGGCACAGGGTTCAAGCCCGGTGGAAACGCCGCAACAGGCGGAGTCGCCAAGCTCGCATCGCGCCAGCGATGAGAAGGAGGTGGCGTCCGAGGCTCCCGCCCAGGAGGCAGAGCCCACCATGCCTGTGACGGAAGCCGAGCCGGCGCTGGATGCCTCACCTGAGGCGCTCCAGGCGTCGATGGATCGCTTCTTCGCTGATTTCGAGACCGACGATTCCCCTGCGCCCGACGCAGAGGAGGAAGCGGTCGAGAGCAGCGCAGTCGCGCTCCCCACGCCGGCCCCGGCGCCTGTCCAGCCAGCTGCACCGGCCATGCCGATGCAGGCGGCTCCCGCTCCTGAACCGGTCCCGGTCCCGGAGCTGGATGATGACGACGACTGGGCCTGGTAAGGCCCGCTCACGCGCCACCTTCGGGTGGCGCAGTCATCACCTTTCTTGCCACCCAGGCGGGGCGTCGTTCCCGCCTGGGGACGTGGCCTCGCACGCCTTGGAGACGTGCCATGCGCTACGTGCACTACTACACCCAGAAGGCCTCTGTTCCCGAGGAGCAGTGGGCCGACTTCAAGAGCAAGCTGAAACTCGCCTTCAACAACCTCCCGGACAGCTCGACCAGTGCCGGAGGGTTCTACAAGGACCGCCCGTTGGTTCTGTGCTCCGGCACGGGGCAGCAGGGGGTCCAGGAGGCAGACAAGCTGTTCGTCACCGGGCAGGGGGATGACTTCGAGGGTGAGGCCGTCTGGATCAACGGGTCCCGGCTGCTGGACCTCGATGCCGAAACCTTCATCCTGCCCAACGTGCTCGACCCCGATAACCAGGAGTGGATGCACTGCAATACCGAGTGCAAGCCCTACGACTGGTTCGTGGTCACCGCACTGATCCTCATCCACCACGAAGCCCCGGGCTGTTTCGAGATCTCCTCGGACGGTGGCAGGGAGCACTGGGAACCGGTCATTCGCTGGCTGGTCCCGGTCGTGGGGCGTGTGTTGTCGCTGCCTCCGGCAGTGGATGGCATCGGGAAGCGGTACTACCCCGATGATCAGAGTGCTTTCGACAAATTCGGAAGCGCCCTGGCAGAAGAGCCGGAGCCGAAGCCCCGGCCGGTCGTCGATCCGTTCGAGAACCGGCTGGTCGGCATTCCGAGCTTCTATTTCTAAACCCTTGAGGGGCACCACACCCTCCGGGGGTGGTCTGTCCCGCCTTTGATGCAGGAGCACCACCATGAAACCCATGAAGCGACGCACTATCGAGAATGCCCTTCCCATCGTGGCTGCCGCCTACGGGCGCAAGTTCGGCGTGAAGGTCAAGATCGGTCAGGACATGGCGTACACCGATGGCAAGAGCATCGTGGTACCCAACATTCCTGAAGACTGGCCCCACAAGGATGCCCTGTGGGGTTACCTGGCGCATGAGGCGGCCCACATCCGGTTCACCGACTTCTCGGTGGACATGGGCAAGGGGACGCTGAAGCACCTGCTCAACATCGTCGAGGATGCCCGGATCGAGCGCGAGATGATCGCGATCTATCCCGGCACCGCCCGTTCCCTGAACGAGGTGGCGCGGTACATGGCGGCAGCAGGCCATTACCAGATCCCCAACGATGACTCCCCGGCGGCCTCCATCCTGGAGGGTTTCTGTCTCTACCACCTGCAATGCCGCGTGGTGGGGCAGGACGCCATCTCGGACATCCTCGAGGCCACCCGCGTGGTGTTCGAGAGGAAGTTCCCGAGGGGGTGCAAGTACGGCTCCATGCGCTTCTGCGCAAGGTGCCGGCCCTGAGCAACACGGCTGATGCGATGGACCTGGCCCGTGAAATCCTGAAGATGATTCAGGAGGAAGCGGAGAAGGAACGCCAGCAACAGCAGCAGGGCGATCAAGGTGATTCGCAGCAGGCACAGCAACATGCCGGCGGCGGTGATCCTGATGACAGTGCTTCCCAGGGCTCTGGGTCACCCGGTCAGGATGATCAGGGTGATCAGGATGACGGCGACGACAGCCAGAAGGCCGGCGGTAACGGCCAGCAGGGTGACGACGCCGATGACCAGGATGGTCAGGCTGGGAAGGGCGGTGACGATGCCTCTCAGGGTGACGACGCTTCGCAACAGCGAGGTGCTGGCGCCGGTGAGGGGGATGGTGATGATGCGAACGGCCAACAGGCCTCTGGCGATGACCAGGGGCAGGGCGGTCAAGCGGACGCCTCGAAAGGGGATGATGCGAGTTCGCAGCCGGCAGGCAGCCGCGGCGCCGGGGCAAAGGATGCCCCATCTGGCGACGATGCTGCTCAGGTCTTGCAGCAGGTGCTTGCGGCAGGAGACGGCGACCACATCGGCGATGCTCATCAGTCGCTCCGTGAGGAGCTGGATGGTGTCGCACGACGTGGTGGAGATGCGAGTTACCGGACCGTGCGGGAAGCAACCGACATCATCTCTCGAGATGCTGCCGGGAATGCGCTGCGCGATGAGGTGAAGCGCACCACCAGTCGTATCCGCACGCAGCTGCAGGGGATGGTGCAGGCCAGCCAACGGGTGGCCCGGCGCACCGTTCGCCACGGCAAGCGGGTCGATGCCAGTCGTCTTCATCGCCTGCAGTCCGGCGATACCCGAGTGTTCCAGCGCAACACGACCAAGCGGCGTCCGAACACCGCGGTCCACCTCCTGGTGGATGCCAGCGGATCGATGAACCGTCAGGCCGACTGTGGCGATCGCATGTACCAGGTGGCCAGCAAGGCGGCCATGGCGATCGGCATGGCGCTGGAGGCGATCAACGGGGTCAACCCGGCGGTCACCTACTTCGGGGGCGATGGACACCAGCCGGTGTTCAGCGCTGTGCGACATGGTGAGAGGGTGGCGCCCAACGCGGGAAAGTTCACCTTCGCGCCGACCGGCACCACGCCCATGGCAGAAGCGCTCTGGTACTCCGCCTTCGAGCTGGTTCAGACGAAGGAGGAGCGCAAGATGCTGATCATCGTGACGGACGGCGACCCGGATGACCCGGAAGCCACCCAGGCGGTGATCGATCTTTGCACCGCCAGCGGCGTGGAGGTCATCGGCATCGGTGTCGTGTCCGGTGCCATCGCGAGGTTCGTCTCGAACCACGTGGTGATCGACCAGGTCGAGGACTTGCAGAAGACCCTGTTCCGGCTGATGGAGCAGACCCTGACGGCAGAATTGGCTGCCTGATGGGTGTTCCGCCCTAGTGGCGATCAGGCTGTCTCCCGCGCAAGCGGGGGCAGCCTCTCTTTTCACGCGCCCTTGAGGGGCACGTCGGCAGGGTGTCATCAGGTCGACGACGCGCTAGAGTCATGATGTCTTTGGTTGCCCTTGCCGGTTGTCGAGAGCCGGCAACGGCAACCCCAGATTCACTCTCCTCTTGGAGAGAGATCAGTGGAAGCGCTGGCCACTGTCAAAACAATCAGCATTTTCCCAACCCACTGCGGGCGCCAGCTGGCGCTCGAGCAGTTCCCAGCCTGGCGGGCACCTTCCCGTCAGGGAGGGCGTGCGCCTGGCCACAACCAAGGAGCACACCCATGTCCGCTTTCACCCCCGCCCCGACGCTCGTCCATGGTGCACTGACGCCGTTCCCGATCATGTGCCTGACTGTCGGCGCGGCAACGCTGCTGGAGGTCGTCGATCAGTACGAGGTGCTGGATAACCTCTTCGGCCCCTCGGAAGGTCTGGTGGTCGATTTCGTGGCGTCAGGAGAGGACGAGGCCAGCGAGCTGGCAGAACTCGTCGGCTACCCCGGCGCTCCGAGCGATCTTCAAGGTCACTGGCTGGTGCTGGAATGCGCCATGCCACACTGCGAGACCGAGCTGGAGACCCTGGCCTACGCCAGTGCCATCGCCCCCTTGGCCTCGTTCGAGAGCTACGGCCGCAAGATGTCCCCCGGGAAGCCATTGAGCTTTTCGAGACTGGCATCAAGGGGCTGCCCCTGCTGGTCAAGGCTGGGATGCTCTCAGGCGCCATCGGCGAGGCTGAGCGTACCTACGCGGCCATGCAGCACGTCCTGGGCCTGGCCGAGGATGCGCTGAAGACCGATAAGCGTGACGACGGCAACCGTGCACAGCATGGGACCCTGTCGGCGCGTCTCGAGGCGTTCCTGGTGGAGCGCCACAACAAGGCGGCGTGATCGCTGCTTGACCCCCGGAGGGCCCTACCCTTCGGGGTAGGCCTCTTCGCATTTCGATGAAGGAGAGTCCCATGACCAAGCAAGACTATGTTCCCCGCCCGCAGCTGTGCGAGGCCGTGGCGCTAGGCATCCCCGCCGATCGCCTCGAGGCCCTCCAAGAGCACTTCGAGGTTTATACCTCCAGTGACACGAAGGAGATAATCCTCGACATGAGCGCGATCGGTGTCGAGCGGATGGCTGAGCTGGAAGAGGCCCTGGGCTTCGATGCTGCCGTCCTCGGGTCGGGCCTGGTGAATCTGTGGGCCGAGTCCCCGCAGCCACTCCAGCCCTATGCGGTGCTCTACCGTGACCCCGAGCAGTCCGTGCTCGACCCGCCCGCCATGTTCCGCTGCCTGGCGGAAGATGCCGACCATGCGGAGGAGCAGTGCCTGTTCGACAATCCCGACGCAGACGTTGTCTGGCTCGTGGATGTTCATGATCCGGCAAAGTCGGATCTCGAGGTCATCGAGCATGCCCTGATGATGTACTACACAGCCGATATCGGAGGAGGCCTTGATGTCGCTGCTAACCAATGAGCACCTTGCCCTGGGAAGGGTAAAGCGCATGGGCGTGGAGGCGGCCCGAGTACGTCTCGACCGACTCTGCGCCGATGCCGAGGCCCGCATGCAGCAGGCCCTGGAGAATGCGCCCATCGGTGCGGTGCCGAGCGGGTATACCCTGCTGAACTACATGAGCGATGCCGAGCTGGTGCTTCGCCACGAGCTCATCCTCGGGCTCTCTCTCTGCACCGATGAACAGCAGGAGGCCTCGCGCCGAGTGTCCGCCCGCCTGATGGCGCGGCGCCAGCAACGCCAGAGCCTACGGTCCCGCCGCCAGGCCTGAGCGTTCCAGCACACGACTTGTGTGCTCCACCCACCCTGACGGGGACTTCCCCGTCAGGGGCGGCCTCCGAGCAGGTAACCGAGAGGAGGCCGGTTATGGCGACTGACCCGATGTTGGGCAAGCTGGTGCCCGCCTGTGGCGGTGCAGAGCAGCCCTTCACAGTGAAAGGTCGGCGTTGGCTCTACTGCTGGCACCCCAGCTCGGGGCGTCACGCCTACCTGGATGTCGATAATGATCGCGTGGTCTGGAACCGGAGCTTTCATCCGGTGACGGCACCACATCTCGAGTTCGAGGAGGAGGCCATGCCACCCCTCGACCTGCACCACGGGTCGAGCCTGAGCCTGACCCGTTCTACTGGTAGCCCGCCGGGCTGCTGGATTACCCCCACGGGGCCACGCGCCCCTGGGGGAGCTGTGGCCCTTCTTCATGAAAGGAGGCTGTCATGGCTGCCAAGCGTCGTATTCGCGTGCTACGCGAGGAGGTCCAGCTTTCCTGGACCTGAGTGCCCCGGCACCCGATGAGCGGTCATCACCGCCATCGGCCCGGGTCGTCCCGTTCCCTAAGCCAGTCGCGGTACCCGACGTACCGGCAACGCCAAAAGAGCCCGAGGCTCGACAGGCTGCGCCACTCGTCGAGGAAAAACCGTTCTGGTCGGAGCAGGACATCCGAGTGCTCCGCGAAGAGCTGCTGCACCACACCCTGCATCAGCTGGGTGACCCCCGCGTGACCGAGGCCACCAAGGCTGAGATCAGGCTGTGGGTGGCGTCAGACGAAGTGGGACCTTTCTCCTTCGCCGTCTGCGCGGGTGCCTGTGGCTATGACCACGAGGACCTTCGCGAGCGTCTCCACGACCTGCTGGATCTTATCCGGTCGTGATGCGAAAGTAGCCAGGAGGGGGCATTGCCCCCTCCCGGCTTTCCCCGCTGCCTCTGGCTGTTCCGCATGCGGAACAGGGGTACCGAGGAAAGCCGAGATTCACTCTCCTCTGGAGAGCGAACAGTGGAAGCGCTGGCCACTGTCAAAATAATCAGCATTTTTCCCACCCTCACCGGGGTACTGCCCCGGACAGGGGCGTGCCTCGTCTCAATGGAGACGCTTATGTATTCCCGCACGACCCCTCACTCGATGCAGCAGCTGGTGCTTTGCCCAGCGCAGCCTGCACCGCATGTCCTGCGCATCACCTTCGCCGAGAACGACGAGCTGTGGTGCTACGAGATCCTGCGAACCCCGCCCTCCGGGCTCAGCAGTCATCGGCTCACCGAGTGGATCGATGACCTGACCTACGCGCTCAATGCACGGCATCGCGTCGCATTGGCCAGGGAAGCCAGCGCCAAGCTCTATCAATCGGTAGAGGAGCGCCAGGTCCACGCGGCATGGCTACATGCGCATGCCGATGCCTTGACCCGCGAGGCCAAGCTGGCTCGCACCCTGGCCACTCGCCTGGGTGCGGCATGCGAGGCGGCGTAACGTCGGCACGCCGACGCTGATCAGTACATTTTCTCCCCTATCGGGGCCGCGTCCCCGATACCGGGGCCGGCTCCTGTCTTCACGAAAGGAGCACGATGATGAAATCCAACCAGAACTCTCTCGCACAGCGGGTAATGGCCCCTGGTGGGTATGCGGTGACGCCTGACCTTGCCGAGGCACTGAATTGGGCTCGGAAAAGCGTCGCCTGTTTCATGGAGAGCACCGATGAGGCGCGTATCGACAACTACCTAGGGGCGCGTATGGCGGTCAGCAAGCTGGTCTTCAGCTCGCGTGCCGTACAGCTTCTCGAAGGTGTTGAGGTGCCTGTACCGGATGACCTTGTGTCTTGGGGTGGCCCCGATCCGTCCTCGACATGGCAACAGGTGCAGACCTGGTGCAGTTGGCGCCTTGGTAACTTTGCCGGGGTGACCTACCCCGAGTGGCAAGCAGCACTGTCCGCCACCGACGGCCTGACGCGGCTGGCGGGGCTGATGGCGCTGATTGATGAGCTGCCGGAGGAGATGTTGGACCTCAAGCAGTTCGACGGTGACCACAGCGGAATCGAGACGCTTCGCAAGGCGATGCGTCGAGAGGCCGTGTCACTGGTGGCAAGTGAGCAGCATCTCGTGCACATCCTGGAGCTCTGGGATGCCGCGGTGACCGCTCTTCCGGGTGACGACGCGATCGCGGCGTAACCCTCACAACGTTTGTTCCCCACGGGGGCTGTCTTGGCCCCTGGGGTCATGCGGCCCTCGCTATCCCAGGAGAATCGCATGAACCATCAAACGCCTCACCGTGTTGTCGTGACCGTGACCGAGACCCGCACCTATGAGCGTGTCCTCGAGATCTCCGACGAACAGTACGACGCCCTGTGCGTTCGTGACACCGATGATCAGCTGATGGAGCTGATGGACGGGGTTCAGCCGCAGTGCTGCATCTCGGACACCTCCATCAACCTGGTCTCTCCCCTGTGTCCGTTGACGCCGGTCGATGATTCGCCGGTCGAGGCGACACTGACCTTGCTGATGGAAGGCGGGGTCATCCAGAACATGTCGGCGGACAAGCCGCTGCGTGTCTTGGTGGCCGATCTCGATCTGGACGAGGACAGCCTTGCCGAATACCGCGAACCCGCAGACGGGACAGTGGTCATCGGCGATGCCCTTGTCACCGATCATCGCCCCCAGGTAACTCGGGAGGCGGTGAGCAGCGAAGTGCTGGCCTACCGTGTCGCCATGAAGCATGGCGGTGCGGTAGTCGATGCCCTGGAGAAGCTTGGCCTTTCGGAAACCGAGCTCGCTCGGGAGCTGGAGGCCTCCGCCGCTCGAGGCGCCTTGCACCACTGGCAGGGAATGGACCTGGAGAAGCCCGCCGTGCGCCAGCTACTGGTGGACGAGCTTCTGCAGGTGGCCATGTCGCTTCCGGTCCAGGAGGGATTGGACTGGAAAGACGTGTGGCGTGAACTGGAGCAGGCCAACCGCGCCTCCGCGGCGGCGTAGCCCCAGGAGCTGGACCTTGCATCATCATTCAACCCGACAGGGGGACGCTCTCCCTGTCGGGGGAGGTCTCCCGTGCACCGCAATGGAGATCCACCATGACGATGTCATCACGCAACACCGAGCCTCAGCAGGCTGATCATCCCCACTACGCCTGGCTGCGTGAGCAGCTGGACGAAGCACGGCGGGACGGGGATCAAGGCCTGATTCTGCTGCTCTCCGATGGGCTCGAGTTTGCCCAGGCATGCAATGCCGCCTGGCACCGCATCCTCGAGGCCGCCCAGGGCAACCTGGTCGGCATGGAGGTCGTCGACAAGACGCTGTCTCGTTACGCCGCCATCCTGCAGGACGCCTCGGAGCCGGGTCGGTTTCGGGCACAGTTCTTCGATGCCAATGGCTTCAGTGGCCATGCCACCTACGACACGCCGGAAGATGTCCTCGAGCGCCTCGTCCAAGACGGGTATCGGGAGCCGGCAGCAGGCGCCATGAATACGCTGAGCCAGACGCGAGAATGGTCCTGGGGACCCTCATGGCCCATCTCATTGCCAAGGTGAACGCTGGCAAAATGACCTACCGCGAGATGCAGGACGAAATGCACGCGGCAGACGCCAGACTCACCTGACCCAACAGGGGCTCCTCCGCCGGCCGGCGGCGGGGCTCCTGCCTACCATGGAGAATCCCATGTCTTACATGACGAACGTACCGCCACAACCTGCCGTAGAGGATCACTCCTACGGGCTCTACGAGGTGACCCTCCCGGGGTTCGATGGCGGCACCGATCAGACCGATGACCTCGTGCTCTGGATGGTGCTGTCCGACGAAGAGGCGGTGGCCATCAAGCGGATGTGCTGCTGGACGCCCAACGCCTTCGGCAAGATGCCGGGCATCGAGCTCGACGCTGCTGGCATTGACTTCGATACCCGCAAGCCTGGGCAATGGGACGCCCTGAAGGAACGGCTGTCACCGGCGCGACTCGAGCGTGACCGGCTGGCGCAGGCAGTGTGACGCCTGCGACCTATCGGTAAAACTACGGTACTACGGAAATATCAATGTACCGTAGTTGCTGCCTAGCCCTCGCGAGGGGCTTTCCCTTCCGGGGCGGCCGTCGCCGGCCCTGAGCGGAAAGCCAAGTTTCTCTCTCCACTGGAGAGTGATCAGTGGAAGCGCTGGCCACTGTCAAAACAATCAGCATTTTACCCAACCCACTGCGGGCGCCAGCTGGCGCTTGAGCAGTACCCCAGCCTGGCGGGCGACCTTCCCGTCAGGGATGGCGTGCGCCTGGCGATCACCATGGAGCACGACCATGACCACAACGCATCGAGACGACCACGCATCGGCCCAGGACCTTGAGACACTGAAAAGGCTCTGGAAGGCATTGGGGGAGACCCTGCGGATGCCGACGGCTGCCTGGAGGAGGCGTTTCAGCACTTCCCGGCAGGCACTCAGCGTGAGGAGGTCTGGCACTGGTTCGAGGCTCAGAACCCAGCGTTCTGCGTCGGCGAGCTGATGAATCCAGGCCAAGGCACCTGACCGAGTGATCGCTGCTCCCACCTCACCTGGGAGGCGGCTTGTCTTACCCATTGAACTGCCACCTCCCTGGAGGCAGTGACCTGCCTGGCGGGCGACCTTCCCGTCAGGGATGGCGTGCGCCTGGCTCCTACCAAGGAGTACATCCATGACTGCTGTGTATTTGACCGACCTCGACTGGGTAGGCATTGATGCCTTCGATCGTCCGGTGTGGAAGCGCGGATCGGACGGCCAGCATTTCTGTCTCGTCGACACGTTGCTTGATGACACGCCCCAGGCGCGTCACCAGGCAATGGAAGCGCTGATGCTCAACCCGTTCACTGAGCTCTATGCCAAGGGCGGGAAACGAGATGGCGAGCCGTCGCATCCCGTGGACTTCCGCCACCGTCCCTCGGCGCTTCGGTGTGTCTACGCACCGCAGGGGCAGGGGATGTTCTCTGCTGGCCGGACCTATGAGCTGCATCCGCCTATCCACACCGGCGTCCAGCCTCATGATCCCCGCAACGCAGAGGTCCATGACGATCTGGGCCATCCGCGGATGATCCGGCTTGAGCCGGATTTACCCAGAACCTTCCACACCGGAGTCTCCGCGCCCGGAGGGCGCAGCTTGCCGTGTTGGAGGAGGTGCGCCATGACGACTAAGTGGCACTACAACGTCATCGCCAGCGCCACTGCCAAGGCGCTGGCCCACCTGCCCGCCGCAGTGGGTGCCGAGACGGGGTGGCAGCCGGCGTCGAGCCTCACCAGAGCCAAGCGATCGGCCGCCAGCATTGCCCACGCCTTTGCCCAGCTTACGGGTGACATGGGGTTTGAGCCTTGCTGGCGCCGGGTCAGCCCGGATCGTTACGAAGCGTCCTCGTCGAGTGGCGAGGTACACGTGATCGTAGCGCGTGCCGGGTCCTGTGCCGGAGAAACCGACGCTACCCACGGGTTTCGCCGAGGTGTCGCCTCGAAATGAGACGGCCGAATCGGACCTGTGGCGTGACGTGACAGTGATCTCGATCGGCTTCACGCCCTTCGGGGTCACGACTAGCCAGTGGCACCCCCGCCCGGGGGTGCTATTGTCCCTTCAAGCCCTCGCGAGGGGCTTTCCCTTCTGGGGCGGTCGGTACCGGCCCTGAGCGGAAAGCCGAGTTTCTCTCTCCCTGGAGAGCGATCAGTGGAAGCGCTGGCCACTGCATAAACAATCAGCATTTTCCCAACCCACTGCGGGCGCCAGCTGGCGCTTGAGCAGTTCCCCAGCCTGGCGGGCGACCTTCCCGTCAGGGATGGCGTGCGCCTGGCGATCACAAAGGAGCACGACCATGATCAATGATCCCACCACCCTCGCGTTTCTGGCGGCTGGCTTCCTCGGCAGCGAACAGGCAGATGCTGCCAGCAAGCTTGGCTTGTCCCGAATCGATGTGGTTGAACGACTGACCGCTCTCGCCCCGGCCCTGGATGCCCTCTACGAGCAGCACGGGGAGGACTATGAAGGCTGCTTCGCCTACGACGTGGCGGAGCCGATGGGCGGTTGGTATGCCCTCTACATGGACGAGCATGGCCAGCTTCCCAACGAGGAGGAATTCCTCGAGGAGGGCTGCCGTTACCTCGGCCTTGAGCCACGCAGCCCGGAAGCCAAGGCACTCGATGCCATCCAGGCAGTGCTGAGTGGCCAAGAGTGGAACCCCGATCACCTGGACGCCGTGGCAGCGATCGTCCGCGGCACTGGCCGTGAGATCAAGGACTGCGACGACACCCTGGATGATGCCGCTTAACCCCCGACCCGCTCGGGTTACCCGCCGGCTGTGCCGGCTTCGGTGGTCCCCGCCCCTGGGCGGGGCCACTGCCCATGACCAAGGAGACATGACCATGTCCTTTTCCCAAGTGACCCTCTCGCAGGTAGAGCTTGATACCGTGCTGGCCGCCCTTCGCCTGTTCCAGGCCACACCCCGGAACCAGGTCCCGGAGGCCATCATGGAGATCGCCACGGACCACAGCGCCTCGGCGCTTCACCCCGAGGAGATCGACGAGCTCTGCGAGCGCCTGAACGTCTCCCCGGAGGAGCCGGCAGGTGCAGGGCAGGGCGACTACCACCTGGTGAGCTATGGCCACGGTGAGCATGGCGAGGAAAGCCTGGCGGTAGTGGATAGCCAGCAGTTGCCGATCCTTGAAGGATTGTGCGCTGACCAGTCCATGCCGTGCGGGGTGGTAGCCGCTGGGTTGAACGTCGCGCCCGACGGCCTGGAGCGCCTCCACGCGGGGCTGGATCACGCGGTGATCCAGCTGATCGGGATGCAGACGCTCTTCCGCTATGCCTGCGGTCGCTGTGACCACGCATGGACACAGCTGCTGACCGGCGAGCGCTGGCGCCAGCAGTGTCCCATCGAGGACTGTGAAGGTGAGGCCGTGGCGGCATCGCCCACCGATGCCGGTCTCGCGCCACCTGAGGGTGTGCGGGTCGAAGAGGTCCCCGCCTCAGGTGGTGACGGCGTTCGGTACCGCTGGGTCTCACCCTGTGGCGAGACAACGGGCCAACCCGAGCGCACCCTCGCCAGGCGCATTACGACGCCTGGGCGTGGTTCCTCAGGGCGGATGCCTACCCGGGCGTTGGTTGAGGCTGGCCGCACATTCCCGGCAGCGGTATGCTGGGGCTATTCGATGCACGTTCAAGCTCACCCCTCGGGGTGGGCTTTCCCCAGCGGGTTGGTGCTCAAGGCGCCAGCTCGATGCGGAAAGCCAAGTTTCTCTCTCCTCTGGAGAGCGATCAGTGGAAGCGCTGGCCACTGCATAAACAATCAGCATTTTCCCTTCCGGCAACGTTCGCCTGCGTGTGAACCGAGCTTCCCTCGATGCTTCGGCATCTTCCCCTTGTGGGCCATCGCGCCCATGAGGGTGCATGGCCCCATGAATCCTCATGGAGCTTTCTTATGTGTGATGACTTCAAGTGCCCGAAATGTGGCGCCACTGATGACTTCGAAATCACTGTCGAGGCGTTCGCCTCTGTCAGTGGTGATCAGGTAGTTGACCTGACGGCCGGTGAGAACGATTGGTATCCGGCAAGCAGCATTGCCTGCAGTGCCTGTCGTCACGCTGGTTTAGTCTGTGACTTCCTTGGCGACCGTGTCCCCGGAGAAGAACTTCCCCCTCCGGCTACGGCATCGAGTCGAACGGCAAGATGGGGCCTGAGCGTCTCTGGCGCTGGTTTCATCCCGCGCCGCACTGTGGCCATGGCAACTGGTTGCCGACGGACATCGAGGCTTGCGTCGATGCCCACTGCAACGCTGGCTGGCCGTGCCGCACGACTGAATAGCGTTACCCCAGGCTGCTGAATGGCAGCTTCCAACCCTATCGGGGCCCTCTCGCCCCTGGGGTGATGGCCTCTCTCGCAAGGAGAAAGACCATGTCTGCTGAAAACACCAACTGCCTGGAAGGAATGGCCTGTCCGGAGTGTGGTTACACCGAGCGCTTCAAGATCATTGCGCTCACCACGGCCACCATCGCCGATGATGGCTGTGAGGACCATGCCGATTTCGAGTATGACGAAAGTGCTCGTTGTGAATGCGTCGGCTGTGGCCATGTTGCCACGGTGGGCGCCTTCTACGGCCGGCCGCCTAAGCTTGCCTTCCCTGAGGAGCAACGCATGGCGGTGATCTCCACCGGGCATGTGACCGAGGAGGACAGCGAAGCGATACCTCGGCTGATCCGCAACGGCACCATCAACGGGATGACCCGCGAGCATGGCTGGATGATCTCTGTCAGCAGCAACGACGGCGATCTGCCCAGGCTCCACGCGATCCTGAACGCCGCTCGCGAGAGTGGCTTCCACTGGGTGCTGCTGGACTGTGACGGCGACACTGTCGATGGCCTCGAGGTCTTTGACTGGTAGCCGGGGCAGTCCCTTCCCCCTTGGTCCACTGATCTGCTACTGCCGCCCAGTCGCCCTTCGCGGCGGCCGGGCGGCTTCCAGGAGGCATATCCATGGCTCGCTATGTGATGAATGAACACGGCCATTTCTTCGTCGTTGAACTCTGCATCGATGAGGCAAAGCTGAGCGGCTGCGAGCTCTACGCCACCTACGACGACCTGATGGACGCAGTTTGCCGGCGTCACTCGCTGAGTCGAGAGGAAGTGGAGGCGTGTGAATACGTGGTGAAGGACACGAAAGATGGCCCGGCCATCTTCGAGGATCGAGGTTTCAGCGAACCGGTGACGGGTAGCGTCGAGGCCGCGATCAGTCAGTACATCATGTGATGTCAGAAAGCCGTCGTTCGATGATCACGAGCGACGGGCGATGACCCACAGTCCCGGCGATCGGGACTTTCCCCCGGGGGCACACCACGCCCTCGGGGGTGGTGTGCTCCTCTCTACCCGAAGGAGCAACACCATGACCAAGCCAATCGGTTTCTACGTGACCTTCCAGCGCTTCACCCCTGAGTCCATCGATATGGGCGACGCGGAGAGCCGCGGCTGGTGGGACAGAGGCAACTGGATGACCGATGACAAGCCGGAGGCACCCGCCTTCATCTTCGACCCTGTCCTCGACTTCGATGAAGACGAGCATCAGAGCGTCGATGACGCCGCGGTGCAATGGGCCGTCGACCGCCTCAAGCGGGAGGGCGCCACTCAACCGTCTTCCACGGAAGACCCGGAGTGGTGGTCCACCGAGTCAGAGGTGGAGGACTTCGGCACCGGCGCCACACTGGTTCGCAGCTTCCACTTCGAAGGGTTCACCCCGGAGCAGCAGGAGGCGATCAACCGGACGATGTTCGGACAGGACACCAAGCCGATGGCGACCCGCAAGGTCGAGATCACGCTGCGTGCCCTGACGGCCATGGAGTACACCGTCACAGTGGACGTGCCTGAAGATGCCGAAGATGAGGATCTCCAGGAGATCGCTCGGGAGCTCTACAGCAACACTGACGGCAGTGAGTTCCATGACGATGAGGTGACCTGGGACGAGGGCACGCACACCTGGCAGGAGGTCGACGACGATACGTCCGAGACCCAATCCAGCGTGCTGCACCTGACCTTCCGGATCACCGTGCCAGAGCCGGTGGAGGAAGACTTCGAGACCCTGATCAACGAGGCGGACTACACGGTCAGCCACGACCTGATCGAGGGAACGGAGATCACCGAGGTGGACGAGTCGTCACAGCGTGTCATCGTGGCGGCGTCCCTCCACCACACGGTAACGGAGCAGGGGGCCCAGGAGATCGCTCATGGGCTACACCACCTGTTCCAGGCTGCGGATGCGAGCCTCCAGTATGCATCGGAGCTCGTTGACGTGGACTTCCCGGCATGGGTCTGACCCTGTCCTGGTAGTGGCCTGCCAAGGGCACTACCCCATGGGGCCTTCGGCCCCCTCAACACCTTCTGGAGGCCATCCGGCCTCTTCCCCGGCGGGCCCACTTCCCGTCAGGGGTGGTGCCCGCCTCATCCATGAGGAGCAGCACCATGAAGCGTGATTTCATCACTGAGCGTCAGTTCATCACCGTGACCCTGCGCAGTAATGAGTGGGCGGACATTGAACGCCTGCTGGAAAGGGGCATGACGACCTGTCGCACTACCTCGAGCACGGTGACCCCGTCGAGGATGACATCGAGCCGGAAGCGGTTGAGGAGCTTGAGCGTCTGAGCCAGGGCAGCGTCTCCAGCGAACTGGAGCGCCGCCTGTCCGCAGCCCGCCAGGGGAGCCCTTGGTCTGTGGATGATGAGGCTGCCGCAAGCAGGGAGGGGTGGAATCTCTTCCGTGCCGATGGCAGCCAACTCGCGTCGTCCTTCTGGGACATCGAGCGCGAGGACGAGCAGGACCCTGCGGTGTTCCAAGATGACACCGAGGCCCTCAAGCACGTCATGCAACAGGCGGATGCCGGCAGCGAGCTTCATTGCCGCGCTCTCGGTCTGTACATGACGATTGCTGACTGACCACTTCCCATCGGGGCTCTCTCCCGCTGGGGAGCTGAGCCCCTTCTGACTGCAGAAGGAGTTTGACCAATGACTACCGACATCAGCTGGATTCGCGGTGCCAACTACGAGTTCTCGGTGCAGGCCGTTGTGGTGGAGGAGGGCGAAGCCCACCGTCTTGCCATGGCTGGCCAGGACGCGCCGGATGGCTGGGTGATCTATCGCCGCTTGCGCGGTGCCGAGGTTGAGGGCCGCCCCTTGCTTGAGTCCCATGGCGTCTATCGCGATGAGACCCAGGCGCTGCTCAACGCCTCAGCGCTGGCGCTCGAGGAGTACCACGTCCAGGAGGCCTCACCCGAGGAAGAGGACGACGAGCATCCGCATGACGAGCGATTCCGACAGGTTGCCGCGGAGATGTACGAGGAGGAAGGAAGCCTCGAGATCGATGCCAATGCCCCGGTAAGCCGTGGTGACGACCCTGGAGCCTACGTTCAGGCGTGGGTCTGGGTCGCCTACAGCGATGTCCCGGATCTTGAGTTCGACGACGCCGAAGACGACGCCGCCTGACCAAGATCACTGCCGGCCGCCATGGTGGCGGCCGGTCATTCAACCCCGCGGGGTCTCACCCCGCTGGGGGTGAGCCCTGCTTATCTACCTGCTGAAGGAGATGAAGCATGGCCTATCGCACTTATACCGGTGTCTCACACCATTTCGAGGTGGAAGCCATCGTGCTGGAGGGTCCCGGCAATGACGTGACCGTCGTCGATCCTGACGTCACCACGCCGACGGAGTGGGCGGTCTACCGCCGTCCCATCGAGCCGGACGCCGATGGCTTCCGTCGCGCTGAGCACCACAGTGATGCCGCCAGCAGTGAGGAAGCTAGCCGCATTGCGGCCGAGCTGGCGCTGGAGGAGCTGTCCCAGCCGGTGGTTCCGCAGGTGCTGACCGAGCAGGAACGGCAGCGATACCTCCAGGCTCACGGCGCCCATTGCCCGATCTGCCAAGCCTCTGAGATCGAGAGCGGGGCGGCAGAGTTCCAGGGGCATCAGGTCGTCCAGGAGGTCTCCTGCCGCCGCTGCAAGAGTGAGTGGATCGACGAGTTCCGCTTGGACGATGTCTCGCTGCAGCGCCGTCGTGCTGCACGCTAACCCTTAAACCCTCTCGGGGCACGATCCCCGAGAGGGGATGCGTGCCCTCCCTGACTGTTGGGAGATACGCATGAAAGACATGATCTACTTCAACTGCTGTGTGGACTGGGACCCGAAGGATGTTCACGTGGATGGCGGCCTCTGCGACATGATCGATGAGGAAGTCTCCATCACGCGCCGGACGTTCCTGGCCCATGTTGACCCCACCGATCTCCACCACGTGGAATCGATGCTGGGTTATGCCAAGCACCCTCGCCAGGGGCTGACGATGGCTGGGGACTTCCATGTCTCCTACCACCGCTCCCGGCTCCATGGCGAGTGTGTCTACTACTTCAAGCATTCGGCGATCGAGTATGTCTTCATCGATCCCGAAAGCCGCTTGAGGCCCCGCTGGCTGAATCACTACGAGTGCTCCGAATGCGGCAACGAATGGAGCGACGAGTGGAGCTGCCAGTGTGATGACCGCTGTCCTGCCTGCGACACGAGCTGCTCCCCCATCGAATCCGATGATCTACGGGAAGCGGCATAGCGGGGCAGCCATGGTCGGCCTGGGGGTGACCCCGGGCTGCACCGTGCTACGCTAGGCTTGGCTCCGCATCGCGGAGCCGGGCTTTCCTTCCGGGTTGGCTAGCGCCAGCCTGGAACGGAAAGCCGAGTTTCTCTCCCTCTGGGAGCGAATCAGTGGAAGCGCTGGCCACTGTCAAAACAATCAGCATTTTTCCCATCCCACTGCGGGCGCCAGCTGGCGCTTGAGCAGTCCTCAGCCTGGCGGGCGTCCTTCCCGTCAGGGGCGGCGTGCGTCTGGGCTATCTGCCTGGAGGCATTATGAATACCGCAATCCATACCATTCCCACCGTGGAAATCGCCCAATGGCCGAGCGTCGATTATGCACCGCACTTCGCGGGCATCGTCGAGAAGGCAGAAGTAGCGATCCGTCGCATCGGCGAGATCATTGACGCTGGCTACACCCTGTCCGGGGCGATCAGCTTCGGTAAGGACAGCTCGGTGATCCTCGTGTTGATGCTCGAGGCCATCAAGCGCCGTATCGACGCGGGCATTCAGGTACCCACCTGCTATGTCTCGCACAGCAACACCCTCGTGGAGAATCCCGCCATGGATACCTACACGGAAGGAATGCTGGTGGAACTGGAGGCCTACACGCAACGCCATGGCCTGCCAGTCGAGGTGGTGAAGGTGACCCCTTCGATCACTTCGTCCTTTGCGTATAGCACCATCGGCCGCGGCAAGCTGCCGGTGTTTGCCGGCGCATCACGTGCCTGCTCCATCGACTGGAAGCTGCGTCCACAGCAGAAGGCGTTGAAGCAGATCCTGACCACCCTGCAGAACCCGGGTGACCTGGTGACCCTGCTGGGTACGCGCTTCTCGGAATCCGCAACACGTGGCAACAACATGCGTGGCCGCGGCGAGAATGCGACAGACCTGGTGCCGACAGAAGGAGGTGGCTACACCTGTTCGGTGATCGCCGAATGGGAGGTCACCGACGTCTGGGAGCTTCTGATGGCCTGTGAGGGGCGCCGCAACGGCCCCTACCGGACCTATGTGGAGGACTTCTCCTGGTGTCTTGAGCTGTACAAGGATGCCAATGAGGGGCTCTGCGCGATCATCACCGGCGACGGTGGCAATCGTGCGTCGTGCGGTAGCCGGCATGGCTGCTGGAACTGCACGTCCACCGGCGATCGTGACAAGAGCATGGAGGCGATGATCGACTCGGCGCCGGAAAAGCACGGGCACCTGGATGGGGTGAACCAGCTGCGTAACTTCCTGATCCAGACCCGCTGGGACATGTCCCGTCGGGAGATCCTGGGCAGGAAGGTGTCGGAGGCGGGGCACTTTGGCGTAGGGCCGACGAACTACTCGGCCGATATGCGCCGCGAGTTGCTGCGCTACCTGCTGACCCTGGATGTGCTCGAGGAGGAGCGTGCCGAAGCGCATGATGCGGCGATGTTCCGAGGTGACATCACGGATGGCGGCCTGGAGATGATCCAGAGCCTTCGTGGTATAACGTTCCAGCACATCACGCCCAAGCAGTTGATCGCGATCGACTTCGCCTGGAGCCTGAGCCACGGGTTCGGACATGCCTTCCCCGCACTGCGGGAATGGTATGAGATCCGTGTCCTGGGTAAGCGCTATCCCATCCCGCCGCTTAACGCGGTGCAGAAGTCGGGGGTGCCGGCCATGTGCTGGTATCCGATCCCTGAAGGTGAGGGGCCGGCTTACGAGGAAGGCTTGCAGGATGCCTTCATTGCCGCGGCCAACCGTGAGCAGTACCCGTCACGTCCGCCCATGCGGACCATCCGGGACCGCTACCAGGGAAGCCCCGGCAGGTCGTGTACTACGAAGAAGCCGATGAAATGGAGATCGATGCGGCGGAGGCCACGCTGTTCGTCGAGGCCTTTGACGAAGAGCGCTACCTGGTGTCGCAGTCGTTCCCAGCCTGGGACTCAGCCAAGATCTACCTGAACCATGGGCTGATTAAGCTAGGCCGGGGCAAGGCGGCTGACTACGACGAGCTGGCACGCCGGGCGCAGTATTGGTCTCGTGTGCAGCGACGTCTGGGTGGTGATGACCTGGGGGAATACCTCATGGCCAACGCCATCACCGATGCCGAGCACAAGCGCCTGCTCGAGGCGCTGGCGCCGGCGCAAGCCGAGGAGCCTCAGGGCGGGCAGGTCTACGATCTGTTCGCATG
This sequence comes from Halomonas sp. E19, assembly GCF_052439355.1. Lineage (NCBI taxonomy): Bacteria > Pseudomonadati > Pseudomonadota > Gammaproteobacteria > Oceanospirillales > Halomonadaceae > Halomonas > Halomonas sp. E19. Next base: position 116,010 of record NZ_JBNFWU010000002.1, read on the forward strand.
ACCCTTTGCGGGGACTCTGAGTGACGGCTTTCGCGGCTGAAACGCCCTTGAAGGGTGCCACGGGGCCTGCCCCTGCTGGTATCACTTGGGTAAACTTCAACCTGTCCAGCCCCCCACCGGGGGCTTTCCCTGCGGGTTGCCGGTGGATCATCCAGCCTGCAGCGGAAAGCATGGTTTCTCTCCCTCCGGGAGTGAATCAGTGGAAGCGCTGGCCACTGTCAAAACAATCAGCATTTTCCCAACCCACTGCGGGCGCCAGCTGGCGCTTGAGCAGTTCCCCAGCCTGGCGGGCGACCTTCCCGTCAGGGATGGCGTGCGCCTGGCGATCACCGAGGAGCACGACCATGCCGAACTACGTTGCCATCAACTTGAACGTTACCTGCAAGAACGCCGAGCAGCTCAACACCTTCCTGGAAGCTATCCAGCAAGACCCTGTCCCTGAGGGCCATGAGCGTGCTGTTCTTTGTTTCAACCGCATCATCCCGATGCCGGAATGCCTGCGTGACACCGTTGAGGGGGCATCACCGGCGTTGGATACGATGCTTGGTACGGTGATCCCTCAAGCGTCCGCTCTTACCTCTGGGTGAAAGAGGCTGGCGTGACTACGCGAGAAGAGCTCCAGGCCTTCCTGGATAAGCTGAGTCCCGACTACCGTCACCAAGCTGACCAGGCGAAGGCGGCGGAGGATGCTACCGGGGCGCGGTCGTGGTACCACTGGCGTTTGAATCACTGGAACACCAAGTGGAATGCCGTAGGCCCACGCATCACGGACAAAAGTGACACGTCTGTGATTATCAAGTTCGACGCTGCTGACTCGGTGCCTATACCGATCTTTTCCGCTCTTGCTGTGCGCTTTCCGGACCTCGAGTTCAAAGGCGAATTTCTCGAAGAGTGCTTGAATTTCCAAGGAACATTTGAAAAAACCCCCGATGGGGTTAGTTTTAAAATCGAGGAGGTGGAGTTCGACTTTAATGAGGTCGAGACGTCCATTCTCCCATCCGATGAGTAAACTAAAGCCGTGCCAGCCCCCACCGGGGGCTTTCCCTGCGGGTTGACGATGGACCATCCAGCCTGCAGCGGAAAGCAAGGTTTCTCTCCCTCCGGGAGCGAATCAGTGGAAGCGCTGGCCACTGTCAAAACAATCAGCATTTTCCCAACCCACTGCGGGCGCCAGCTGGCGCTTGAGCAGTTCCCCAGCCTGGCGGGCGACCTTCCCGTCAGGGATGGCGTGCGCCTGGCAATCATCAAGGAGCACGACCATGCAAACTACCCAACTCGACCAGACCGCCTCCACCCGCGCTGCCGCTTCTTACCAGCTGCTGCGCATCCATGGGCCGGAGCAGGTCTCAGACGACAACCTCACCGCTAGTGGCCTCACCCAGCTGACGCTGGTGGACCGCTCCCTCGAGAGTCGTCGAGGCACGCTGGCGGATCTCCAACAGCATGTCTTCCCATCCGAGGGCCAGGCCATTGCCTATGCGCGTGACTGGGCCATTGAAAAGCTCAGTGAGCAGATCGCCGGGGACGACCTGGTAGCCTGCGACATACTGCACCCCATCGTCGCTACCCTTAGCGATGTCAGCGAGGAGGACTTCCTCCGCCAGCTGTCGATGCAGAGCTCTGACGAGCCCCATGCCCTGGGCATTGAGCGCGTCATGAAGCGCCATGCAGAAGTGGCGTCGCGGGACTCGATCCTCGAGTTCATCGATGCTGCCCTGATGTTCCTGGAGGACGACCTGACCGAGGTGAGGGCAGCGATCACGCCGGTGATGGTGGCCGACACGTCGGCCGCCGATAGCCTGCCGGTTGACCCCGCCGCCGTGGCCGACTGGCTGGTGCACTGTCTCGCGCCTTCCGACTGCTTCCACCTCACCCACGAGCGGGTTGAGGCTGAGCAGCTGCTCATCGAGGCCTTCGACGAGCTGGTCTTCCAGCACATCGGCACCAGCAGAAGCGTCTCTGATGGCATCAACAACCGGGGCCTGGAGGCCCAAGTGGAGGCGCTCTTGCGCTCTGGCGTTTATGGTGAGGCCCCGCTGGGGTCACTCGTCGCCGAGCTGTCCCAAGAGCTTGAGGGATTCCAGGCCGACGCTTCGACGTTCGATGCCTGGGTCTCAACGGCTCGTGAGACGCTGGTGCAGAGTGTGTGTGCCGACGAGGCGGATAACATGGCCAGTGTGGTCCTGAGTTCCAGCCCCGGAGAACTGCGCGGCTATGCACGCAGTGATCTCGGCCTCAGCGAGAAGTCCTACGCCGAGGTGCGTGAGATGGCCATGGATCGTGGCCTGCTCGATGGCTAAGGGCGAGAGTCCTTGCCGTGCCTACCGTTGCTCCGGCGTCATGCCGGAGCAGCGTCCTGCCCTGTGGTGGCCGTCTGGTCGCCCAGGGTTCTTCCAAGGAGCCATCACATGATGGCCATGAACGACCTCACCCCGCAGGAAGCGCTTCTCACGGCAATACCATTCGGTATACTGGTTGCATGGTGAGCCCCTCTGCGAAGGGAGCTTTCCTTCAGGACTGGCCCGCGCCAGCCCAGAACGGAAAGCCGAGTTTCTCTCTCCACTGGAGAGCGATCAGTGGAAGCGCTGGCCACTGCTTAAACAATCAGCATATTACCTTCCGCAGCGAGCGGCCCTGCCGTGCTCTGCGTTACCACCGGTGCGACAGCACCTCTCATGGTCGAGCGTGTCCCTACGCGAGACCTGAACCTCAGCCTTCACGGGAAGACATCTTCCCGGCGGGGGTGTCCTTCCTGTGACTCACCAGGAGGGCACCATGGGCATGAAGCGAGCTCGCGAGCTGATGCTGCGTGCTATGCTGGATGTGGTGGATAGATCGGCTGCGACGATGTCGGCAGCCTGCTTGGTGGCGGCACTGCTGGGTACGGTCATCCGTCCCGACAAGCAGGCCACCGCCTACGCGGGATCTGTCCTGTTCTTCCTGCTGGCCTGTGCGGCAAGCACCATCAAGGCCATGCTCGACATGGATACGGAGGAGGAGTCATGAATGACCTGCTTGAGTTCCTGGTCGGCGTGTCTCCCATTCTGCTGATCATGTTCGGCACCCTGGGTGCAGGGCTCTATGTCCTGATCCGGCGCAGGAAACACCACCACTGAATTTCCTACCACAGTGATCGGCTCTGCCGTGATCTGACCTTTCCCCTGGCGCTGAGCGCCAATCCCATCGCTCATGGAGCGATTTGACCCTGCCCGGCGGGCGTTGCCCCCGCTGGGGCGACGTGTGCTTGGGCGTTACCCAAGGAGCATGTCATGACTACCACCCTTACTTCCGATCAGGCCCAGCGCATCCTCGAGATCCTCAGTGATGTCCATGATGAGCAGCAGCCTGACAACCCGGAGTATGCGGCAGAGGTCGACGCCCTGTGTGCTGCCTTGCAGCCACAGACGTCGCATCTCTACACCGTCGTCTACCAGAACGAGGAGGGCTACTTCTTCGAGTTCACCGCTCGAGCGGAGAAGCACGACGACGTTCTGGCGATGCTGGAGGATCACCCCCATCTTCCGCAGGTGGAAGGTAAGCCGATCACCATCGTGGTTCACCACGCCGAGTACCTGCTCCCAACGGTGGATGCAGAGCACCCGGCCATGGTGGGCGAGCACCTCTACTACCGTGATCCCGATGACGATGCTTCCTCCGGTCTGTACCGGGTGGCCTCGGCGCCGGAGCTGGTGGAGGAGGAGTGCAGCGACGAGGAGTATGCCGGAAGCGTGATCCGGCTCGTCAATGATGCCGGTGCCGAGCTCGAGGCCTATCCCAACGAGCTGCGCCGTATCGCCTGACACCTCTGCCTTGCCCATTGCGGGCATTCTGAACTTTGCCCTATCGGGACACCGAGCCCGACAGGGCAGGTGTCCCCATGTCCAGGAGACACCTCATGACTACCCAGCCCCAAGAGCTGTACCTGATTGACGCCCATGAGTTCAATGGGACCAATATCAATCCGTTAACCCCTGATCATCGAGTCGCCTACACCGGCTATCTCTACAACGACAAGGGGCCGAACCTGACCGTTGAGGAGTATCTGGCCCACCCCAGGACCACGGCGTTCGAATCGCCAAAGGTGGTCACCTGGGATGAGCTGGAGCCCTTGATCAAGGCGGCACACCGTCGCCTGTACACCGACAAGCCGGCACAGCCCGTCAGCGACGACACTTACGTGGAGATGCTGTCTGCCTTGCCGCCGGCGAAGATGGGTACCCGTGAGGGCATGGAGTTCTTCCTGATGTCCGAACGCCTCACGGGTTCGATCACGGCCATGTACGCCCGCAAGGGCGAGCATTGCCTGACCAAGTCGGTCGATCTCTACGATCGCTCGACCTGGATCACACCGGCCGACTTCGCGTCGGACCACGCCGCTGCTTGACCCACCCCGCCGGGAGCCCTCTCCCGCCGGGGGAGGCTCCCTCATCGATGAGAGAGGAAGCCATGAAGAAGCGACTGACCATTACCTACCAGGTGGCGGATGATGCCACTGGCAAGGCGCCCCACCCGGATCATGAGGAGTTCCTCGAGGAGCACGCCCAGGCGTGTCTCGCCGAGATGATCCAGGAGGGCTACCGAGAAGGGCAGCTTTTCAACTCGCTGCGCGTGACCACGGGCGACGAGGGTGAAGAGGTGTCGCGTTGCTACAGCGCGACATGGCAGTGCCTCTACGAGGACGTCGATGATGAGATGTCCGAGGAAGGCCCTGCCGAGGTCGCCCCGGGAGACGACGAGCAACCGCTCGAGTTCAACCAGGACACCGACTACTCCCTGAAGGATGGCCACCCCAGCTGTTGGATCACAGTGCTGGATGCCGCCAGCGTCTACGTCAGGACCGATGGCGAAGCGGTTGCTGTGGAAATCTATCCGCGCAACCACGAGGACGGTCCCTCCGTTGCGGAGGCCTGCGCGACCATCGCCGAGATCGACGCTGTGGCCGATGCCACTGACGACACAACTGACCAGGAGTGATTGCCATGCCCCGTGTACTGAAGAAAGCCTTGAAGGCTGCCCGTCGCCGCTTCCGTGATTCACTGCCCTACGCCTATGCGCAGGGGTGCTGGGAGCGAGCACGCTGGGGGGACGGTTACGGCCGCACCCACGAGACGAACGCAAGCTGGTCTGACGCCTATGACTATGGCGCCAACCTGGCGGATCGTCTGATGTTCTGGCGGGCTGTCTAGCCTTGCCTGACGGCTCCCTCTTCTCAGGAAGAGGGGCTTTCCCTTGCTGGCGCTGATGCCGGCAGCGGAAAGCCTGCGTCGTCATGCCCTCCAAGCGCACCACCGGTCAGGTGAGGCGCGAGGTGAGGACGTAGGATGACCCTATCAGACTGGCATTGCCGGTCTCGATGAAGGTAGCGCTGGCCTTCTCAAACAAGCAGCAGATTTCACCCACTACAAGCCGCAAGCACCGTTGTGCCCCGGGCCGGCGTCTGCGGCATTGCCAGCAGGAGATTCCCATGACTCACGACCCCTCATTCATTGGGTTCGGTTCCCTCGATGCAGCCCTGGAGTACCAGGTCGACCATGGCGGCTGGGTGTTCGATGCCCAGGATGTGGAGGAGGCCATCTGGTTTCCGCCGTCCACACCGCCCAGCAAGATCATGCTGCATCCCGCCACCCGGGGCTTCTCGGGTCGGTTGCTCAGTGACCCCGCTGACTCCTCGGCGTTGTCGTTCCAGCCGGCGTCCGAAGCGGCATAACCCCATCACGCTGTAATGAGCGGTCATCGTGCGATGGCCGACTTCCAACCCCGGGGGCCATGTCCTCCGGGGATGGCCCTGTCATGACAGAGAGGTGATCCACCATGACCGACCACGTGCTGAAGCTGGTCGAGCATCAACGCGACAGCAACCAGGAAGAACTGGAACGGGCCCTGCACCGTGTAGGGCAGCTGGAGCGCGAGCTCGATGAGGCCAGACTGCAACATCGTCAGCATGTCGAGCCGCTCATCGAGGCCCTGAAGCCCTTCGCCACTGCCTGGGAGGGCACCAAGCCGACCCCGGACTGTACCGAGCGGGCCTATTGGCGCCGGCTTGAGCGGGCGCTTGCGGGGTTCCACTCGGTGAGGACGCCGTCAGGAGAGCGATTCGTGCTGACCGGCGAGCACCTTCGCCAGGCGGCGGACGCCCTGGAAGGCGCTGCACTGTCCGATGCCGAATAGCCCAGTTCATGCCTTCGGCACCAGGCCGATTCGGTGACCTTCGCACTCGACGAGAGCGTTCACGCCCTTGAAGGGTGCGACGGCCCCTTTCCCCCACCCACCCCGTGGGTATACTGACTGCAGAACCAGCCCCTTCTGCGAGGGGGCTTTCCCTTACAGGTTGCCGTCGTTCAGCCTGCAGCGGAAAGCAAGGTTTCTCTCCTCCGGGAGCGAATCAGTGGAAGCGCTGGCCACTGTCAAAACAATCAGCATTTTCCTGTACTGCCTCTGGGCGCACCTGCCCAGGCGGCATGGTGCGTCCCCTAATCGATGGAGATGACCCATGTCGCACGCAGAATCCCTCGTGGATTATTCAGAAAGCTTCCAGGCGGCGCTTATTGCGCAGGGCAAGGGCAGCAACTTCCTTTCCCTGACCCGCCTCGATGAACCCTATGAGCGCTTTGACGGTAAGCGAGCCTCCTATGAGCTCAACTACCGTTGGCTCAGCACTGACTGCCAGGAAGAGGATGATCAGGCTTGGGCCTGTGTCCAGGGTGCCGAGTGCACCTACTGGCAGCACAAGGAGATCACCAAGCTCCTTCGCCAGCTGAAGCGCCATGACGACGTCGACCTGTTCGAGCACTTCGACCTGTTCGGCTGATCGTTCCTTCCCCCACCCCGCTGATCGGGCCACCGCGCCCGGGAGGGTAGGTGGCTCCGCTCGATAAGGAGACACCTCATGACCACTGCAGTGACCCGCGTGTCGGTTCGCCACACCGGGGCCCCTAGCATCAAGCTGCAATTCCATCCCAGGGCGACCATGCCCGAGCGGTTGGAGGCGCGAGCAAGCCAGCTCGGTATCACCACCGAGCAGCTGATCCATCGCTTCATCAGCGATGGGATGCGTGAACACAGAGACGACTTTTCACCGGCTGCGCTGGGAACCTCGATCGAGGACTTCCTGGTGCAGAACGGTGTGCTGAAGGCCGCGTGATCTCGCCTTAACCACAACTGTGCCCACTGGGCAGGAGGACGCTATGGCTAGCCCCTCTCTGCCCTTGTGGGCGGAGTGCTGCTGGTCTGGTGGCCAGAGGACGAAAATCCTCGCCATCCAGGCCCCAAGTTCCGCCCGGGATATGTGATGGATCTCGACGTCGCCAATCGACGCGTTCGGATCGCGTATGGCACCAGCCAGCGTACCGAGTGCCAAGGCGCCGGAGAGATCGTGATCACCCATGCGGAAATGCCGACGCTCAAGCTGGATACGAAGTTCTGCCTGCGGCGATCCAAGTGGATTCCGCTGGCGCCTGAGTTCCTGTCGAAGAGCCAATCTGGTGCTGACGTCGTGTACCTCGGGCCACCGCCCGTGGCTCGTGCTGATGACTTCCTCAATGCGCTTGCGGAGGCGGGTCAGCTGGACGACTGACGCATGACTGAACCAGCCGGACCCTAGGGTCCGGCTTTCCCCTGCGGGGCCTCCACCCCGCCATGGGGCGGTTGTGGCCCTGCACTCTCTGATGGAGTAGACCCATGACCACAATCGTCAACACCAAGCTGGGCGAGACCCGCGGCAAGCGCCGCATCTACCTGGACGGCGCCAAGCTGGCTCGTGAAGGGTACCAACCTGGCGACCGGTATGACCTGGCCCTCGAGGATGCACGCGTCGTCATCAAGCTCCACGATGACGGCAAGTACATGGTCTCGAAGCGCCAACGCAACGGCACCCTTTATCCCGTTATCGACATCACCCGCGCTGAACTGGCGGAGCTGTTCGATGGCGTGGCCATGCTGCGAGTGCTGATTGCCAAGGGCAAGATCGTTGTCACGGCCCACCACCAGGAAGGCAAGGTGGCTGAGCGGGTGGAGCGACTGCTCTCGAAGATCAGGACCGGGGAGCCCCTGCGCGTAGCGAGCCTCTTCCACGGTGCGGGGGCCTGGATGCAGGGCTTCACTCCGGGTTGGATCGTGTCGGCGTCGCGTCAAAGATCGGCGTTGCCGTCGAAATCGAATCGACCTACCTGAACGCGAGCCTGGAGAACAATCCCGAGCTCTGGGATGACACTTCCATCCCGATCGAGTCTCCCGTGCAGCATGTCGACCTTGGTAGAAACCCACCGCAGATGGATGTTCTGTGCGGCGGGGTGCCATGCACCGGAGCCAGCCGGAGCGGGCGTTCGAAGAACAAGCTCGAGCATGCAGAGGATCATCAAGCCGCCGGCGCGATGTTCTTTTCGTTCCTCGAGTTCATCAAGGTGCTCAACCCTGCCGTGGTGATTGGCGAGAACGTACCGGAATATCAGAGCTCTGCCAGCATGTCCGTGATTCGCTCTGTCCTGAATGACCTGGGATATGAGCTTCAAGAGCGGGTGCTGAACGGCAATGAGTTCGGCGTTCTCGAAGATCGCAATCGCCTGTGCTTCGTGGCGATATCGAAGGGGCTGGAAGGTGCCTTTGATCTGGATGCGGTGACACCACACAGGGCCAAGGAAGCCTGCCTCGACGATATTCTGGAGCCATTCGAGCGCATCGCTGAGGACCGCTGGAAGTCTTTCGACTACCTGGCCGACAAGGCGAAGCGGGACGAAGCGGCTGGCAAGGGCTTCAAGCGCCAATTGCTGACCGGCGCCGAGGCCTCCTGTGGCACCGTGGGGCGCGGCTACGCCAAGGCCCGCAGCACGGAGCCGTTCCTGGTGCATCCGCACGATAGCTCACTGTCACGTCTGTTCACTCCCCGCGAGCACGCTCGCATCAAGGGAGTGCCGGAGACGCTGATTCGTGGCCTGTCGGATACCCGAGCCCATGAGGTGCTGGGCCAATCCGTCTGCTTCCCGAAGTTCGAAGCTGTCGGTATGGCTCTGGGAAGGTCGCTGCGAGCTGCAGCCGGTCTTCCTCATGACCACCTCCTGGAGGTCGAGGTGCAGGTGTTGGACCCTGAGAACGACGGCACGATTGGTGGCGAAGACCTGGACTGGGTCCCCGCCACCCTGGATGTCCTCTCAGGACGGCTGGCGCTGGTTGGCGAGGGTCGCCGCCAGGGTTGGCCGATGGCCGTCTCGCAGCATGGCGTTGAGCTCCGTCTGCAAGGACAGGTCTTCGCGTTGCCTGTGATCAGCGGTGGTCCCGAGCCTGAATGTCCTGGCGCCCCAGTGGGCGTCTACGACGCGGATCACATCCGTGAGCATGGCGAGTCGGTCATTACCGATCTCGCCAGCGTTCCTGCCCGGCACGTGCTGGGGAAGGGCGCTTCGTCGATCGCCGGCCAGGCCTTGTCCTGTGCTGCGTGATCTCAGCCGTCGTCCCCGAGAGGGGGCGGCGGTTTTCTTCCACCCTGTCGGGGGCCACTCCCGCCAGGGAATGCCTCGACATCCACGTTAGGAGAAAGGCCATGTGGATCGAGACGGTTGTCCGCCTGCCGCCGGAAGATTCCGGTCTGCAACACTCCATCATCCGGCTGCACAACAGCTGGGTGGACTCGAAGCGGATCGACAAGCGTCGATTCTTTCGGCGTGAGCCGGTGGTCATCATCAACCCGGAGACGGGCGACAAGGTGATGCGCTACGTCATGGGCTCTGCGGGGCTGCCGGGGGTAGGGCGCACCTCTGTGGCACTTGACTACGATGCCGTGGATTCGCTGAACATCAAGTTCAAGGAGCTCGTGCGGCTCGAAGTCCGTCGTGCTCGCATGCATGAGGTGTATCTCTGGTTCTGGAATCATCAGGATCTCAGTGTCCGCCACTCCCTGCGCTTGGGGCTCATCGGTGCAGGACTGGGTGTGCTGGGTTTCCTGGTGGGCACAGTGCCCTTGCTCTTCTAGTGGCCTTGGCCACATACCTCAACCCCCGCTGGTCGCTATGACCGGCGGGGGTTTTTCTTTGCCTGGCCTTTCTCTGGCCATCGCTGAATGGCCTGGGGGCATACGGGAAACCTGCTCCGTAGACACTCCTGCACCGAAACGCCCTTGAAGGTCACTACCCGACCCGGGTCACAGTCGCCATCGGCTCGATACTGTGCCGACCCTCGGTCGGCATTCAAGGAGCCATCATGTCCCGTTTCCCACGTCGCGCCACGCTGGCGATGCTGCTGCTGGCGCCGGTGCCGGCCATGGCCAACTGGTACATCACCGGGGTCAGCACCGAGGTCCGGGACCTGCGCTTCGCCACGCCTGAGCTCGCTCAGGACTATGTAGTGGACTACCGCTCCATCGCCGAGTCGCTGACCGGTACCTACCTGAACGACTGGATCGAGGAGACGCCGTACTCCGACGGCCGCCTGGTGTCCCGGGTGTGCTTCCTGTACCTGGACAACAGCGGTGGGGACTACGACCCCGCCACCTGCACTGGCGATCCCTCGATGGTTTACCAACGCACGGCGCAGCTGCGCCCGGACACCGGGACCATGGCGGACTCGCCGTTCCTCAACCGCGATCTGGGCCGGCCCGACGATGGCCTGTGCGTCGGCAACCCGATCCACGCCGGTACCGGCAACCAGTTCGAGGCGGCGGTGGACGTGGCCACCGCCGGCGCCGAGCCGCTGGTCTTCGAGCGCGTCTACAACAGCCAGGACACTGACGGCGGCCAGGACCTGGGCCTGTGGCGCCATTCGTTCGAGCGCACCCTCGAGGTCGACCCCGAGCGCTACGGCGACTACATGGTGGTGCTGGTGCGCCAGGACGGCCAGCGCCTGGCGTTCTACCAGGCCGGCGACGCCTGGCTGCCCACCTGGCACTCGGGCGACCGGCTCATTCAGGGTGAGTCAGACGGCGGGGCGCCCCGGTGGCACTACCACCGCGCCGACGGCCACACCGAGACCTATGACGCCGAGGGCCGGCTGCTGCGGATCGAGCGCTCCAGCGGCAATGTCCTCAGCCTGAGCTACCAGGGCGACCAGCTGCAGGCGGTCGACGATGCCTATGGCCGCGCCCTGACCTTCCAGTGGGCGAGCGACCAGCTGGTGGGCGTGATCGACCCCGCCGGCGAGCTCACCCAGTACGGCTACACCGGCGAGGCCCTGACCCAGGTCACCTTCCCCGACGGCACCGCGCAGCAGTATGTCTATGACGATCCCCGCGACCCGGCGCTGCTGACCGGCTGGATCGACGAGCGCGGCATCCGTGTTGCCACCTGGGCCTATGACGACCAGGGCAGGGCGGTGCTCAGCGAGCACGCCGACGGCGCCAACCGCACCACCCTCGAGTACAGCGCCCCGGGCCAGACCGTTGTCACCAACGCCCTGGGTCACGAGCAGACCCTGACCTACGCCCGTCACAATGGCCGGCTCTCGCCCGAGGCCATCGAGGGCGCCCCCTGCACCGGCTTCGACGGCGGGATTCGCACCTTCGAGTACGATAGCCGCGGCCTCGTCTCGCGCATCACCGACGAGGAAGGCCAGCGTCGCGATTTCCAGCACAACGACCGCGGCCTCGAGACCCGTGCCCCCAATGCCCACGGCGGCACCGTGACCACCAGCTGGCACCCCGAGGTGGCGCTGCCGATCGCCATCACCGAGCCCCAGCGGGTCACCACCCTGGGCTACGACGATCGCTACCGCCTCACCAGCCGCCGCGTGGCCGAGCGCTACGGCGACGACGAGCGCACCTGGACCTACACCTACCATCCCGACGACGTCGATGGCACGCCCGGGCAGCTGGCCAGCATCGACGGCCCGCGCAGCGACGTCACCGACCTGACCACCCTCGTCTACGACGGCCAGGGCAACCTGACCACCCTCACCAACGCCCTGGGCCATGTCACCCAACTCGCCGGCCACGACGCCCATGGCCGTCCCCAGACCCTCACCGACGCCAACGACGTCACCTGGACCCTGGCCTACGACGATCGCCAGCGGCTCATCAGCCTCACCGGCCCGACAGGCACCACCAGCTTCACCTTCGACCCTGCCGGCCTGCTGATCGGCGAGACCCTGCCCAACGGCGCCACGCTGACCCATCACTACGACGACGCCCAGCGGCGGGTGGCCACCACCGATGCCAGCGGCAATCGCCTCGAGCACGACCTCAACGATCTGGGCGATCCCGAGCTCTCCCGCCTGCTCGATGCGCAGGACGCCGTGCACTGGCAGGAAACGCGCCAGTACGGCGAGAACGGCTGGCTGCTGGCCATCACCAATGCCCTGGGCCACACCACTCAGCGTGATCATGACCGCGTGGCCAACCTGATCCGCCAGGAAGATCCCGCCGGGGATGCCTACGGTGTCGACTACGACGGCTTCCACCAGCCGACTCGGGTCACCAACCCGCTCGGCCGCCGCGCCGACCTGCGCTACGACGACGCCGGCAACCTCATCCAGGTCAGTGACTACCGGCTGCGCAGCACCAGCTACTACCACAACGGCTTCGGCGACGTGACCCGGCTGGTCAGCCCCGACAGCGGCGAGACGCTGTTCACCGTTGACGAAGCCGGCAACCCGGCCACCCGCACCGATGCCCTGGGCCAGGTCACCACCTACAGCCATGACGCCCTCAACCGGCTCACCCGCATCGCCACCGACGACCCGGCCGAGCCTGACGTCATCCTCGGTTACGACGATCCCAGCGCCGAATACGGCATCGGCCGTCTCACCTCGGTCACCGACGGGGCAGGGGTCACCACCTACGACTACCACCCCAGCGGCGAGGTGAAGCGCGAGACCCGCAGCGTCGACGGCGAGACCCACATCCTGAGCTACAGCTACGACGGGGCAGGGCAGATCGACACCATCACCTACCCCAGCGGGCGAGTGGTGACCTACCAGCGCGACAGCGCCGGCCGGGTGGAGCAGGTCACCACCGAGAAGGACGGTACCAGCACCACACTGGCCAGCCAGATTGAGCGGGCCCCGTTCGGCCCGATCACCCGCTTGACCCGCGGCAACGGCCTCACCGAGACCCGGACGCTGGATCAGGCCTACCAGGTCGACGCCATCACCGTGCCCGGTATCCTGGAGCGGGACTACGGGCACACCGTGGACGCCAACGTCGCCACCATCGACGACCTGCTGGCCTCGGCCCGGCATCAGGCATTCGGCTACGACGCCGCCGATCGGCTCGCCTCGGCCACCGGCGGCTACGGCGCCCTGGGCTTCGAGTACGACCACAACGCTAACCGCACGGCACGGCTCAGCGACGGCCAGCGGCACGGCTACCAGGTCAACCGCAGCAACAACTGGCTGCTCGAGGCCGAAACCCAGAGCTACCAGCATGACGCCGCCGGCAACCTCGTGCAGCGTGGCCAGGACAGCTTCGTCTATGACAGCCACCACCGGCTGATCGAGGCCACGGTGGACGGCACCACGGCGACCTACGCCTACAACGTCCACCACCAGCGCACCGAGAAGCGCGTGGGTGGAACCACGACCCGCTTCTTCTACGGCCCCGGGGGCGAGCTGCTCAGCGAAATGGTGGTCGGCACCGGCCTCGGCCCCAACGAGATCGTGTGGCTGGACGGCACCCCGCTGGCCTACCTCACCGACGACGCGATCTATCACATCCACGTCGACCACCTGGGCACGCCCCAGGTGCTGACCGATGCCACCGGCGCCATCGCCTGGCAAGCCCACTACCGGCCCTTCGGTGAGGCCATCACCAGCGGCAGCCTGACGTTCAACCTGCGCTTCCCGGGCCAGTACCACGACGCCGAGACCGGCCTGCACTACAACTGGCACCGCTATTACGACCCGCAGACCGGGCGGTACTTGACCAGTGATCCGATCGGGTTGGTGGGTGGGCTGAACCCCTACGCCTACGCGCACGGCAACCCGATCGCCAACACCGATCCGACTGGGGAGATCGTCCCAGCCCTGGTGGGTGCCTATGTGGCCGTCGACATGGCTCTGACCGCCTGGGACCTCTACGACACCTACCGCATCTTCACCGATGAATGTGCTACAACGAATGAGAAGTGGGTTTCGGGTGGGATGCTCGCGGCTGGTATTGTTCTACCAGGGCGGTATGGGTGGGCTGATGATTTAGTCAGATCCACCGGATCACACAGGCAACTGAGAAACGCTGGATTAGCCGATTCACATCATATAATCCAGGACGCAGCGATGAAAAATATCCCAGGATATAATCGTATGAATGCTCCAGCCGTACAGCTAAGAGGCCCTTCTACTTTAAAAGGATCTGAGCATTACATTGCAACACAGATTCAAAGGCAGCGTGGCGGAGGAACTTATGGATCTGAGCGAAGAATTGCATATAAAGCTCTTAGGAAGGCAGGGGTTGGAAATGTTGACGCTAGGCGCTACATCGAGCAGGCAGACAACTATTTCCTAGAAGAGCTTGGAATTTCCCCAAGCACTCCTGTCCGCACAGTTAGGAATAGAAGGTGATTGAGGTCATGGATAAAAAAGAAATTCAATTGTTAAGAGCGTTGGTTGAAAGATTGTCTAAAAATGAAGTGGATGAAATTGTGCGGTTAGGTCAGAACGGGGCGCTTTCTAAAGTTGAAATTGAAGGAGCGATTAATGATTACCCAGGGGCAATCGCGCCTCCTCCCGCCGAAGCTTACGATAATATTGTTGAGTATGACATCTACGACATGTGCAGTGGTGCCCGAAAAGTGGAGTTCGATCTATGGTACGATGGTGAAGAAAGTGATCTGACACTTTTGGTTGATATTAGCAGGAGCTGTAATGGTGGTTATGTTATCAGAATAGACGACATTCATGTGCTCTAGGTTATGCTGTAAGCACGACTTAGAAACCCGTTTTCCGGCCCTGGTGGGTGCCTATGGGACCGTCGATAATGTCATGCAGCGGGGCCGGGACACCTTCGGCGACGACAGCCACCACCGGCTGATCGAGGCCAGCGTGGACAACACCACCACCGCGACCTACGCCTACAACGTCCACCACCAGCGCACCAGCAAGACCGTGGGTGCAACCACGACCCGATTCTTCTACGGCCCGGGCGGCGAGCTGCTGGCGGAGGTCGACGCCGATAGCGGCGCCACCCTGGCGGAGTATGCCTGGCTGGATGGCACCCCGCTGGCCTACCTCAGCGGCGGCGAGATCTACCACATCCACGTCGACCACCTGGGCACGCCCCAGGTCCTGACTGATGACACCGGCGCCATCGCCTGGGAAGCGCACGACCGGCCCTTCGGCGAGGCCATCACCACCGGTAGCCTGACGTTCAACCTGCGCTTCCCGGGGCAGTATCACGACGCCGAGACCGGGCTGCACTACAACTGGCACCGCTACTACGACCCGCAGACCGGGCGCTATCTATCTGACCAGTGATCCGATTGGGCTGGCGGGCGGGCTGAATCCCTATCTGTATGCCGAGGCGAACCCCCTGTACTTCACTGACCCTGAGGGGCTTTGCCCGTGGTGTCTGTACGGAGCAGTGATTGGAGGCGGTCTCAATGTGCTAGCTCAGCTGAGTTCAGACGAAGCCTTTAGTTGGAGTTCGCTCGCTGCGTCAACGGCTACCGGCGCGGCTGGGGGAGGGCTCGGCACAATCACCAGCGGGTTGGTCTGGCGCACGAACATCATCGTCAATACCGTAGGCAGTGGGGCCATTGGCGCGGGGGTGGCAGCGGCTAAAAATGAGCTCACCGGAAGCTGTGATGACCCATGGGCCGCTGCGCACACTGCTATCTTGCTAGGTGGTGCGGGGTCTCTGGCAGGCACAGGGATTGGGGGAATTATTAGAGGTGCCGGACGTGCTAAATATGAAAGACTTCCTGAGGAAGTCAAAAGCTTACTCAATTCGAACGCGATACACGAACTGCCTAAAAACCCATACCAAAAATTTGGGGTTACGCTTGGTGATGCACTTGGCGGGGCGGTAAGTAATCTGCCGTCAGATTTATGGGGTCAGGAATGAAGCTATTAAAAATATTTGCCTTGTATTTGATAGCGATCCCTTTTGTTGGGTTTGCTACAGGGCTTGTGTCTTATAGTGCGCTTAGGCTCACGGGGTATCCAGAATCTAGCTTTATGCTAAAAATGATGCTGGGTGTATGGGGTGGCGGATGTATTGTCATAGGCGTGTATGAGTCCGCGAAAACGATAAGAGAAATTAGAGCAGTTCAGAGGATTTCGAAGGAGAAATAGAGCATCACTGTATATGAGGCAAGGATAAGGCTCAGAGATGGCCAGTGCCATCGCTACCAGCACGACGACGCCGGCAACCTCGTGCAGCGTGGCCAGGACAGCTTCGTCTACGACAGCCACCACCGGCTGATCAAGGCCACGGTGGACGGCACCACGGCGACCTACGCCTACAACGTCCACCACCAGCGCACCCGCAAGACCGTCAACGGCACCACGACCCAGTTTTTCTACGGCCCGGACGGCGATCTGCTGGCGGAGATCGAAGCCGCCAGCGGCGCCACCCAGGCCGAATATGTCTGGCTGGATGGCACCCCGCTGGCCTATCTCGCAGACGGCGATATCTACCATGTCCACGTCGACCACCTGGGCACGCCCCAGGTGCTGACCGATGCCACCGGCGCCATCGCCTGGGAAGCGCACGACCGGCCCTTCGGCGAGGCCATCACCAGCGGCAGCCTGACGTTCAACCTGCGCTTCCCGGGCCAATACCACGACGCCGAGACGGGGCTTCACTACAACTGGCACCGCTACTACGACCCGCAGACCGGGCGCTATCTGACCAGTGATCCGATCGGGTTGGTGGGTGGGCTGAATCCCTATCTGTATGCCGAGGCTAACCCGCTCTATTTCACTGATCCTGAGGGGCTGATGGCGCCTCAGCTAATTGGGGGAGGTGTAGGGTTCATCGTTGGGTATGCCACTACCTCAGGCAGTACCTACGAAGCTATCATGAACGGTGTACAAGCTGGAGCTGCAGGTTTTATTAGTGGCGGAGGTTCCCTTGCTCTTGGGTTTACTGCTTCTGCAGGAGCCTCTTTGTTTAGGTCTCAGTTTGAGTGCAGAGAGGTTGGTGTAAACCAAATTGTTGATGCTGGAGTCATGGGAGGTGCTGCTGTAGTCGGTGGAGTTGCTGGAAGAGGTCTTTCGACAATGCTAGTAAGACCTAAATGGCAATATGAAGAGCGGCGAGGAATTTCAAGCGTGGTTGCAAAAATATTACGCCTCGCCCCCAAAAGGGTAGATGCAAATGCATCAGCCAGGACAAATACTGCAGCTTTTTTTGGTGCCGGAACCGAAAACTACATCGCTAGCAAGTATGATGCCTGCGTTTGCATGAGGGGCGAATGATGCCGAGGATGTTCAAGTATGGGTATAGGCTGGCATCATTATCGGTTGTTATTTTAGGCGTCATGGTCGCTGGGGATCTATTAGATAAATTTTTGCTTGTATGTATCGATATTGGGTGGGTGATGACCCCTAGGAAGTTCTTTATAAACACATTCTACCTAGGGCTTGCCATGATGGTATGTGGTGGTCTCATCGATCGATTTCGGAATAGGCAGTGACGACCCCAGTGCCGAGCATGGCATCGGCCGTCTCACCTCGGAAAGCTGGGCTATCCCAAGTTGAAGCCAGGGCGGCAATTAGAAGGGCGGATAAATATTTTGAAACGATAGGTGTGAGCATGACTACGCCTACGCGTGTACCGCGCCGTTACTTGCCAAGGGAGTGAAAGATAATGGAGCTGGAACCCAAGGTGAAAGCAGCGGTGAAGCATGTGGTAAAACTGCTTGCGGACCATGATTATGATGGACTTGTAGAGTTCACTAAAGGGGTTCGGCTACCCAAGACTGAAATTGAGTACGCAATTGATGACTACGGCTGTGAAGTGGTAATGCCACCTGATTATATATTCGATGAATTAGATGTTATCGAGGTAGAGGGCGGGAGCCAAAATGAGTGGTCGGTTAGGCTCCCGCTTTGGACTGAAGAGGAAGGTAGGTCTGATCTTAGTGTCGAGCTTTCAGTTATTGACGCTGGTGAAAAAGGCCTTGTCGTGGAATTAGACAATATAATCGTCTTTTGATCGGCTGGCTGTGCGCACCACCGTGCTCGCCACCCATATCGACCGGGCCCCGTTCGGCCCGGTGACATCGCTGACCCGTGGCAATGGCCTCACCGAGACCCGGACCCTCGATCAGGCCTATCAGGTCGACGCCATCACCGTGCCCGGTATCCTGGAGCGCGACTACGGCCACACCGTGGACGCCAACGTCGCCAGCATCGACGACCTGCTGGCCTCAGCCCGGCACCAGGCCTTCGGCTACGACGCCGCCGATCGGCTCACCTCGGCCACCGGCGGCTACGGCGCCCTGGGCTTTGATCACCGAAAATCACCTCCCCGCCCTTAAAGGTCACTACCTGACGGTAGCCCCTACCGCAGATGCTCTACCCTGAAGCCATCTCGTCCCTCCGTGGACTTGATGAAGGTAGCGCTGGCCTTCCCAAACAATCAGCATTTTCCGACCCGCCCTGCGGCACACCTGCCGCTAGGCAATGGTGTGTCGCCTCTATGATGGAGATACACCATGTCCTACGGATTCATTGGCTTGGCCATGCGCCAGCACCTGATCCGCCGCTGGTCCCTGATGCGTTGCGTGTCCCCGGAATCTGTTCTGGAGCACACCGCGTCCGTGACCATGCTCACCCTCATCGCCGGCACCATTGCTCGTGAACGCGGCAAGGTCATCGACCTTGAACGCCTCATGGGACACGCCGTGGTCCACGATCTCTCCGAAGTGCTGTGTTCAGACATCGTGACCCCGGTGAAAAATGCCACGCCGGCCCTTCGAGCTGAGTTCCGCAAGCTCGAGGACGCTGCTGAGAAGCAGCTTATCGGCACGCTGCCGGACAGCCTCCAGGACCCCATCCAGAGCTACTTCGAGCTGGAAGGGTACGAGGAGACCCTGTTCAAGGCGTGTGACGTCTATGCCGCGTTCATCAAGTGCAAGCTTGAGATCGCTGCAGGCAACTCCGCTGAGTTCCAGCAGGCATTCGACACCCTGTCGAGCACGCTGGAGGCGCTCAAGGGGAGTGCGAGGAAATCGAGATCTTGGACGACTGGTTCGGAGGCTCGATCGGCGTATCCGTCGATCAGCTCATGGCCCGTCCCGAGATGACCTTCTGACCACACAACCCAACCAGCCAACCCCCAGCCTCATCAGGAGAAACACCCATGTCTGTCGCTCAGTTCGGAATTCCAGCCCTGCAGGACAACGGCGCCACCGCGGTGGTGCTCAACGAAGAAGGTCGACCGGCCATCTTCATCGAGGAAGTCGAGGTTGATGCCTCTGTGTTCGATCCTCGTGGAGAGAACTGGCAGGCCCGCGTGACCGAACGGGAGCTCGAGGAGGCCGTCAATGCGCTCTTCCTCTGAGGTGGCGTTCACCATCAAGGCCTTCGGGAATGATCGGTCCTGCCACGATGTGGCAGGGCTCGAGAAGACCCTCAGGGCCGAGTATGCCGATCAGTCGGTGGCGATCCATTACCGCAGCGGCAGGACAGGCCTGACCAAGGTGCTGTTCGTCGACGTCGATGTGGACGCTGTCCGGCAGAGCTACGGGGAGCGCCCTGTAGTCGATTTTTCCCATCTCGCCTGTGACGCCCAGCAGTAATGGCGACGCTTGCGTTCTACCTACCCCGTGGGGGCACCAGCCCCGACAGGGGAGGTGCCTCCAGTCCCGCTATTGGAGGTTGTCATGACAGCAATTGCTCAATTCGGTATGCCCGCAGTTCGTGTTGCACCCGTTCCTCGGGAGCGTGGTGTCACCTTTCACACTTACTGCCCGCGAGGTGAGCTGAAAATGGAGACCACTGCCGTGGAGCTCGATGCGAAGGAACTGAAGGCCTTCCAGGACTTCAACAACGACCGCATCTGCCGCGCTGAACTGGACCAGATCCTCAGCACACTGCAGCTCTGACCCAGCCCCGGCAATGCCGGGGCTCTTTGTCTTCCCTACCGGGGCACTCACCCCGCTAGGGGATGGTGCCCCATCATGCAGATGGAGCCTGACCATGACTCACTACCAGACCTATATGCGGAACCGCCTACAGGCCTTCAGCTACCCGGCGGAGGAGTTGGACCTCAACGAGTGTTCCGGTTTCTGCCAGGGTGACGGGATCGCCTGGTACGGCATCCTCGACTCGGCTGCGCTGCGGGCCCTGTCCCAACGGCAGCAGAGTGGCATTGAGGGCAATGAGGCTCAGCAGTCCGCCTTCCAGCGCCTGCGTAGCCGGATCAACAGCAAGCACCTCGCTGAGCTGTTCGATCTCTATGACGGCCTTGGCCAGGAGCTCTCGCTCGAGATCTACCTCAAGGGCGACGGCCGCTACCACCACTGGAACTCCATGGGGGTGGCTTACCCCGAGAACGCTCTGGACATGGAGCAGCTGAAGGAGTTGGTCGAAGAGGACACCACGGAGCCTGATCTTCACCTGACGCGCTGGACTGCCTATGAGCGGGCTTGGGACCACTTCTTCGCCTGGCTGGAAGAGGACCTGAAGCGCACCTCGCGAGCCATCGAGGGGGAGCTTCAGAACATCAAGCTGGCGGAGTATGTCGAGGAGGCAGAGGTGTGGTCCTTCGAGACGGCACGTTATCGCTTCGAGCTCCACGAGTTCAACGATGACGACCTGGTCGGCATCGGCCCCAGCGAATGGGACGAAGAAGCGATGATGGACTTCCTCGCCACCCTGGCGGCCGACGAAGGGCGCGTCACCAACCTGAAGGCGGTGATCCTCGATCGAGAAACCGGCGATGAGCTTGCCTCCGACTGCATCTGGTACTGGTTCGTGCCCAAGAACGAGAAGGGCATGGGCTTCAACCAGGGCCGGCGTTCGGTCTTTGCCGATGCGATCGATGAAGTGCGCCGTCAAGTGTCTGCTGCCGAGGTTGGCAGCTTCGACGAAGCGGCGTGATGTAGCAGCGGGTGCTCAGCCGAGCCCTTGCTTATTCGAGGGTCCTGCTCCCGTCAGGGGTAGGGCCCTCCTGGATGACAGGAGGTCCCATGGGACATTACTCGTACTATCTGAAATGCCGGCTCCAGGAGCTGGGCTACCCGGCACTGAGCCTGGAACTGCATGAGTGCTCGGGGTTTGTGCAGGGTAGTGGGGTGGCCTGGTATGGGCGCCTCGCTGCCATGGATCTGCATGCCCTTGCCAGGCGCATGATCAGCGAGCAGGCCCGTTCGCCTCACGACTCTTTCTTTGCACGCCTTCTCGGGCGCAAGGAGGGGAAGAGGCTGCTGGAGCTGCTGACCTTCATGGACACCTTGAAGACCGGCACGGTCGAGATCTACACCAAGGGTGAGAAGGGGGGCGACCACCACGCCTACTCGATGGGGATCGATGATCAGCTGGACTGGGATCAAATCTCCGCCATGACAACCCAAGGCCAAGGGGAGCTCGAGATCTACCAACGCCAGTGGCAACGCCTTATCGAATGGCTGCAGGAGGATCTTGAGCGCAGCTCCTCGCCATCGACTCCGAGCTTCGCAACATCAAGCTCTCGGAAGGTGATGAGGGGACCGTGGTCTGGGTGCGACACACCGCCCGCTTCAAGGTGGAGGTCATCAAGACGCGCATCGCCGATTTCGACCTCGAGTATGAAGAGGGCGAATCCGTGATGGAGCTGCTCACTGAGGTGGCTAAGGGACAGAGGGAGCTGTTCGGGCTGAGTGCCTACGTGGAGACGCTTGACACTAAGCTGGAGCTGGCAGGGGTGCATTCCGCGCCATTCACTCGATCGCTGACCGACCGCTTCTTCGACGGCGTGCTGTCGGATGTGGTCTACGAGGCGATCGACGAGGCCCGTGATGTACTGAACGAACTGGAAGCTGCCTAAGCAGCTTGATACCGGCCGGCTCCTCTGGGGCCGTTCACTCAGGAGCCTTGCCCCCACCGGGGGCTGGCTCTTTCTATGTCCAAGGAGGCTTTCCATGACGCTCACGATCAATGTCCCAGCGGAACGCTGGAAGAGCTCGCGAACATCAACTCCTGCATGGCCGCGTCCAGCTTCGATCCGAAGAAGGGCAAGCCACTGGCAGTGAAGTCGGATGTCTTTCAGGGCCGCCGCTATACGGCCTTCGGCAATGTCTTCGGCCCCTGGGGTGTGAAGCACAAGCCGACCATCTGGGCCTATCGGCTGGTGCCGGAAGCCCTGTATGACGGTGAGACGACTCTGGTCTACCACGACGAGGCTGCGATTGCCGAGGGCCGGCGAGCCCGCGGCGATCATGCAGGCCTGGTGGTAACCGTGAATGGTCACCGCATGGTGTGTGGCGAGAGGGTAAACCTGGTGTCCGGCTTGCCGGGCACGCCGCCGCTGTCACTGCCTGAAGCACAGGCATGGCGGGAGCGGGTCATGGCCACAGCATTCGCCGATGACCGAGAGGCCACCTGGCATGCCTATGCGGGACACCCGGTCATCCGGTACCACACAGGACGTGGCATCTCATCGGCACTGCTCTGGTCGATCGACGGCCGGCAGGTCACCGAGATGTGGCTGGAGAAGGAGCTCGAGCTGGACTCACCCGATAGCCTCGCGGCGGTTCCTTCGGTCCCTGCTGGGGCCCAAGGGCAGCTGGGGATGCTGTTCTGACGTAGCGCCGATTGGCGCTGACCACCTATCGGGCCTCCCTCCCTACGGGGAGAGGGCCCGAAGCCGATGATGAGGAGACTCACATGACTGCAAGCACAGCGACAGGGTTCATCCGTCGCCAGATGGAAGCGCGTGGCTACCCGATGGCCAGCATCTTCTGCTCCGTCGCTTACGAGCCAGAGGAGGTGGCGGGAATGGCCCTGGAGGGCAAGTTCTACCATATCGATCTCATCCCGCTGCTGGAGATCTGTTATCCCAGCCAGGGATATGATGAAACGCCCCAGGTGAGGATCAGGAACCGGTTCCGGCAAGCCCGGGTCCGCCAGGCCCTGGATCTCATCGATCAGGCGTATCGCGGACTGTGTCTTGACGTCTGGGTCGACCCTTCGAAGGGGCCGCTCCTGACCGACCAGACCACAGTGAACGATGACTACGACTTCGTCACGTGGGCCAAGGAGACCGAGGAGGGCAAGAAGCTGCTTAGCGCCTCGCTGGCCGAGGCTCGCAGCCAGTTCGTCAAGGATCTGCGCCGACGTGTCGTTGCCGACTGTGGCGAGGTGTTCAAGGAGCTGATGGCGGTGAGTAAAGCCTGAAGGTGCTGGACGCATCGTCCATCGCCGCTGTTCCTTTTCACCCACCGCGTTATACTGACCCAAGCTCACCCCTCGGGGTGGGCTTTCCTCAGCGGGTTGTCGCCCAAGGCGCCAGCTCGATGCGGAAAGCCAAGTTTCTCTCTCCTCTGGAGAGCGAATCAGTGGAAGCGCTGGCCACTGTCAAAACAATCAGCATTTTCCTCACCATGACCCCAGGCCAGGCCTGCCAGGTCATTCTCAAGCGACCCCTGTCGCCCCGGCACCATCGTGTCGTTCCCCTGTCGGTGACGCTCTGAGCTCTCCACGGCCATCCGGCCGCGGCGTCCTTGGCGTGTTCCCCAACCACGACCCGCATTCGCGGTGTCGTTCTCTATGGTACTGGCTCCCCTTGTGGGGTGACCGGCCCCATGCTGCTATCCAGGAGGTAGTTCCATGTTCGATATCAGCACCGATGACAGCCTCTTCATCCGTCAGCGCCTTCGGGAGCTCGGATACCCGGATGGGTTGGCGTTCGGCGCAGAGCCATATTCCTTCCAAGAACCCGACGGCCCGCCGTTGGTCACGCTACAGGGGAACCTGCAGCGAGAACGACTGCTGGCGCTGGTTCAACTACCGGTGACGGCAGGAGGGGCGCCCACGGCCTTCCGGGAGCTCGCTGCGAAGCGACGCCGGCGGGACATGGCGCTGGCATGCGATGCCTATGAGCTGTTTCATGACAGAGATGTTCGGGTCCATATCGAAGCCGATATGTCGGCCCCTCCCCGGAGCCCCGAGGAGATCGCCTTTCGTGACACGGATCTTCTACTGATCGCCACCATGGCGAAGAGCCTCAAGATCGGTATCAGGAGTGACCTGGCCTCGGAAGAGCGCCTGTCTCTCACCACGCTGCAACGACTTGACCGAGTCTGGCAGCAGTCCCTCCAAGCTCTTGCCGAGCAGATGCGCCACGATGCGCGAATGCTGACGGAGGAGCTTTGGTCGCGTCTCGACGTGGCTGCCTGAAGCCACCTGCCCTGGGCAGGTTCCAACCCCCATGGGGCGACTCGCCCCTCGGGGCGGTCGTGCCCCTTTGATCGAAAGGAGCATCACCATGACGAATCCAGCCCGGAATCATGACGGACAGCGCCCCTCGAGCACCCGATATGTGGTGCTGCATGAACACACCCTGGGGTACCTGTCCGGCTCGATGGTGGGTGTGCTGCGCTCGTCCATCCTGCGCGGCGCCCCTACACGCTCGAGCCGGGTGTTGTCCCGCTTCCTCGTGATCCCGCTGCTATACGAGACGCCACTCTCAAGGACTTCGAGGACTTCCGGGTCGCCGTGCCACCGGACTTCGGCAATGCCGAGGCCGGATGCGCGGCGCACGAGATCCAGCCTGGGACCTGAGATACCGGCATGTCTTGCCCGAGCCTCCCACTGGGGGCTCTTACCCCCATGGGGCGACTCGCCCCTGGGGCGGTCGTGTCCCTTCTGCTGAAAGGAGCACCACCATGATCCAAGAGACCGTAGCGGTCGAAAAACCGCCACTGCAGGCGCACCTAGAGCTCTGCCTGAGCCAGCTGCATCACTTCCCGACGCATCTGGTGAAGGTGTTTCCCGTGTTTGACGGAGGGGATCGGTTCGACCCCGGCGCAGGCTCCGAGACCTTCCTCGGTCTGGAGCTTGCCGGCGATCTGGATCTGACCTCGATCGAGCAAAAGCTGCAGCAACTCCTGCATCCCAATAACCAGCCCGCGGAGCTTTCCGGCTTTCAGTCGGTCTTGCTGGCTCGGCGTCGCCGGATGCTGGAGAAACTGCACATCATCGTCAAAGGAATCGATGACGATGATGCCGAGCTGATCGTGCCGATCATACCTTTCGTCGAGCCAACCTACGGGCCCGGCTCGTGCAGCCTGCTAGTGCCATACAAGCTACCGGAATGGACGGCCCACTGGCTGTCCTGGTGTGATGACCCGGGTGAGCTGACGCCAGAGGCGATGCTTGAGGCCATCCGCTTCTGCATCGACCTGATGAGCAATGAGCTCTCCGGCATCCTGGCGGATCTGGAGACCCATGCCAGAGCCTTCCTCGATAATCTGCCCACGCCGGCGTCTATCGCGGCCTGACGCTCTTGCCCACCCCAGCCGGGGCTCTCTCCCCGGCTGGGGCGAGGGTCCCTCCTATCCCTGGAGGACACCATGACCGAGAGCCAACGACACGACGAGTGGGGCGCCCTGCAGCGCTACGCCGAGCAGGTGCTCACTCGACGCGGATTGCCTCGCATAAAGCTTGAACTGACCTGTGATGGAGATGGCCTGCCTTGTGGCATCCGTTCTGTCGGAGGGCAGTTGACGATTCCAACCCTTCGTCACCAGCTGGATCGGCTGACCGAAGAGAAGGTCCATGACATGGGCATCAGCTCCTTCCGCCGTATCCACGCGAGACGGATGCGCAAGGAGGTCAGTGCCATCCTCCACCGTGTCGAAGCAGCGGAGCCATCGATGGCCATGGAGGTCAAGACGCCCTCGCTGCCTCAAGAGCGCCCCACGCTGTCCCGTCGGTTCACTCTGTCCGGGGTGCTACCCATCGTCGAAGCTGC
The DNA here is from genome assembly GCF_052439355.1 of Halomonas sp. E19. Taxonomy (NCBI): domain Bacteria; kingdom Pseudomonadati; phylum Pseudomonadota; class Gammaproteobacteria; order Oceanospirillales; family Halomonadaceae; genus Halomonas; species Halomonas sp. E19. The sequence goes on from NZ_JBNFWU010000002.1 coordinate 141,826, forward strand.
CGGTGGGGCTTCGATGCCGGCAGCGCAGGAGCGGCTTCTGATCCAGTTCCTGGATGAGGTTCATGAACGGCTGGCGCTGGACGTTGAGGAGATCACCGGTGTGTGCCGCAGGGTCGTGCCGGCAAAAGCTGACTCAGGCGCTTGGCGCACCGTGCGGGTCTATCGGACACCTCGCTACACGGTGGAGATCCGATGCTACACGTCGCACCTCGACTTCCTTGCTGAAGACAGGCTGAAATCATGGTCCCTTGAGCAGTTGGTCGATGACATCGATGCCATTGCAGATGGGCAGAAGCAGTTGCGCAGTCTGCAGTGCCTTATCTCACGACGTGACACCGGAGAAGGCCTGGAAGACGCCATGCTCTTCGCCTATGTCGACTCCCCTGGAGAGCGCTCACGCGAGCGTAGGGTGGTTGCCAGGGCGATCCGGCAACTCCGTAGGGAACATGGTGGCAGGGACGGCCTTCGTCCTCAGGCTTCCATTAGCGCAAGCGCGGCCTGAGGCCGCCTCGTTGTCTCAATCCTTCCCGGGGTGCTTCCCCGTAAGGGGAGGCCTCCTGGAATCCATCTCTCAGGAGGTATCCATGACCAACGCCTTCGACATTCCGGCGGTAACGCGAGAGCTGATGATCGCTGCGGGGCTCCCCGTGGACATCGGCTATGTGAAGTCCGGTGTTGAGTGCCAGGCGTCTGGCCGGCTGTATCCCGATGAAGCAAGAATTTGCTTCCATGGGGTCCTGTCCTGGGCGGCTGTCTGCACGCTTGCGACTGAGTTGTACCAGGGTGGAACTTATACCGGTATCTACCCTGTCAGGGCTCAGCGACAGAACCGATTGCTGCTCGGACTGGCAAATGCCTTGGCCGCCAGAGACAGCAGCATTTCGATCACGCTCACCGAGGATGGTGATCTCCGATCGTCGGTCAGCCCCAAGGGGCTGGGCGTTGTGCTCGAGCAATCGACCATCAAGGGGCCAATGCCTCCGGGGCCAGGGATCACACCCCATGAGGCGACTCGCTTCCTGGCGGCCCTGGAGAACGACATCCGTCGCTATCTGTGGCACCTCTCTGTCGCCATCCTGGCACAGCTGGAGCGGCGCTATGCGGCCTGGCGGTTGGAATCAATCGCCAAGGCATGAGGAAGGGTAGTAGCCAGCGGATGTCTCGCTGGCGCGTACCTTCACTGACAAGGCGCCGAATCCCTTCTCGGGATGCTGGCGCTTACAACCAAAGGAGGTTGCCATGACACACGATGACGCCGTCAGGCGCATGAAGAACCGACTTCGCCTGTGGGGCTTCCCCGCGGATGCGAAGACAACACGGCTGCACTACCACCTGACGCTCGATGACCCTGATCAGGAGCCCTTCGTGAGTATGCAGTTCCAGTGCCACTCAGCGGCGGTTCTCCGACCCCTCATGGCTCGGATTTACCGGCCACGTCGTGAGACGTCCGCCTTCCGTCGCTTGTACGTAGCTCAGCAGGAACGGGGCATGTTGAGCCTGCTCGGGATCTTTGACCAGGACCATGCCGCCGCGTGGGAGCTGGGCATCTTCGTCAGCCATGCACCGGGTATCTTCACCGGGAAGGGGAAGGCGGAGACGGCTCAACCCCTGATGGAGCTGGTGCCGACCCAGACCGCCGGCACCATCGAGGTGCTCGTCAACAAGGCCTACCGGTCTATTGGCGTCAGCTACCCTGAACGCGCCCGCACACTCGGGGTTGTCTGGGGGCGCTTCCTACGTGATCTCGAAAGTGAACTCGAGGACACCGCGGAGGCCCTGGTGAGAGAGCTGGTGGAGAGCCTGGAGCGCTCTGGAGAAACGGCCGTCACCGACGAGCCGATGACCGCCGCCGCTTAGGTAGGCGAGTAGGGAAGGGGCTCGACGAGCCCCTATTTCCCCACCCGAGGCCTCTTTACCATGGCTCGAGATCGTGCCATGCTAATAGGGCTTCTCTGCCTCTGGCAGTGAAATGAAGGTAGCGCTGGCCTTCCCAAACAATCAGCATTTTTCCTACCACCCTACTGCGGGCACATGCCCAGTAGGGAGTGTGCTCTTCTTCATTGGAGGCACACTGATGAATTCTCATACCCCCTATCGTCTTCGTTACCAGGCTGGCCTCGTTGCCCCCGGCGAGTATCTTTTCGTCCGTTGGCTGAACGAGCACCAGCGCGTAGCGATTGTGCGATCTGTGGAGCGGCGTACCGAGCATGTGCTCAATGCTGCTCATCTTGCTTGATCTCTGACCAGGTGTCCTGACGCCATCCTGCGCTTCTGCGTAGGCGTCATTTTGGGCACCCATTCTGACCCCACCCCTGCCGGGAGGCACTCTCCCGACAGGGGGAGTCCTCCTTGGTTCCGGTGTCGGGGTTTCCCTGAATCCCGCACCGTGCCGGGCTTCAGGGAAGCCTCGATCCCGGCTTCTTCGCCAAGGAGACTGTCATGAACGACAACACCTACTTCAAGACCGACGACGTGCGCGAAGCAGCCACTGGTCGCTGGCCCCTGATTCTTGGGGCGCTGGCGCCTCAGCTGGAAACTGCTATGCGCAAGGTCGGCCGTCATGTGTCCTGTCCGGTCCATGGTGGCAAAGACGGCTTTCGTCTCTTCAAGAAAGACTTCGCCGAGCACGGCGGGGGCATCTGCAACACCTGCGGTCCCAAGAAAGATGGCTTCGAGCTGCTGATGTGGCTCAACCACTGGGACTTTCGGATGGCCGTCGAGGAGGTGGGCAAGACTCTTGGAGTCGAACCCCGCCATCGCCGGCCGACTGGGAATGCCTCTGGCCCGTCTCGCGGCAAGTCCTTCAAGCAGCAGCATGCTGATCGCTCGAACAGCCCGGCACCGGCAATCGCCAGGCCTACCTCGAGTGCTCCATCAGCAGCTGGCGCTGTACAGGCGACCTCAGATCCTCGCATGGCCTCGGCCGAGAGCAGGGAGCCTGAGGTATCCACCTCCCCGGCCTCTAAGGTGGTCTCCCTCGAGGAGCGCTCACCCGAGTGGCTCAGGGAGCTTCAGGAACGGATGTCGAAGCAGTCCCAGGTCGACAACGCCAAGATCCAGGAGCGTATCGAGCGCGTCTGGTACGAGGCAGTTCCCATTACCAGCCCGAGTGCACAGCCGGCCATGAAGTACCTGGCCAGCAGGAAGATCGTACTCCGCAACCTGAGCGTCCTCGTTGATGGCGACTGTGTGCGGTTCCATCCCGGCCTCCCGTACTTCGAGGAAGTCGAGGAAACGATCACTCAGGAAGGCAATGAAACCACCATCACGAAGTGGAAGAAGAAGGGCGACTACCCCGCAATCATCTGCGCAATTCGTAACGTGGATGGCGAGATCGTCACGCTTCACCGCACCTACCTCTCCCAGTCTGGCAACAAGGCCAGGGTGGAGAGCGCTCGAAAGATGATGAGCGTGCCGGACAACAAGTCCGTTGTAGGTGGGGCCATTCGGATGGGTACCCCGGTGGATGGTGTCCTCGGCGTTGCCGAAGGCCTCGAGACCGCTCTCAGCGGCTTTCGTGCCACGGGCATGCCGACCTGGAGTTTGGTCAATACGACCCTTCTCGAAGGGTTCGAGCCTCCCCAGGACGTCCATACGGTCATTATCTGGGCCGACAAGGACAAGAGCCACGCAGGGGAGCGCTCAGCCAATGTGCTGAAGTCTCGCCTCGAGGCTCAAGGCCTTAACGTCGTGGTCCTGATTCCGCAGCAGCCCATCCCGGCTCGCGCCAAGGGCGTCGACTGGAATGATGTGATGCGGACCCAGGGTTTGCTCGGGTTCCCTAACCCCAGGCTCCTGCGTCAGCAGGTCAACCCACAAGCGCTGGTGAACAGCTGAAGTTGTCACTGGCGACTGACATGCCTCCTTTCTCTGCCGATCGGCAGAGGAGGGAGGTCCACTATGGAGATTGATATGAATACCCACGCTTTTCCCCGAGGATTCGGGTCCTATCGCGAGGTACATACTCAACCAGGTGCATGCCTCGATGATCCCTTCTGCCCGCCAACAGGCTGGGATGGAGGGCGTCAGGAGTACGTAGCGCTCATGCAGGAGCGCTGGAACGATATGGATTGGGGGCAATGCCTACGTTTAAACGTGGCCATCGCCATGAACAATGCTGTGACTGCAGATGGGCCGTTCGCCGATGTGGCGGCCGACCTGCTCAGCCAACTTCTTACCCAGCGGGGTGGGATAGCTGATATCAAGGTCATCAAGCACTGAAAATTATCCGCACGATTGCGGTTAATCCACCAGCAGCGATGGAATTCCCCATGGTGCTGAGTTATCTGGGTATTACGTTGAGTACCCATACAGCTGCGATCGGTTCGCAGTTCAACCCTCGGAGGGGCCTGACCCCTCACGGGGAAGGCTTCTCCTTAATTATGAAAAAGGAGACGCCTATGTTGCTCAAAATGAAACGAAAGTTACTTCGCTGGTTAAAAGCTCGCCCTCCAAAAGTCGGCGCAGGCACTATCAAGGTAGTTGCAGGAGACCTTCGCAAGATGGGTCTTGGTGCAATGTCCGCAGGGCTTGTCGCAGTCTTCAACCCGACCGGAAGCTTCACCATAGCTGGTGCAGCCTTCTTGTTCGGGGTGGGGTTCGCCATTTGGGCTGTAGCCGTTGTGCTGCATGCCCTGGCAGAAAGAGTTAAACCCAAGGAGTAATACCATGAGCTCCGCATTCTATCTTACGGTAGGAACATGCGCTTTACTGATTCTAACGGTGGGAGGCTACTTCATTATTCAGGCGTTACGTCTGTTGGTGAGAGGTGACTGCCATGACGAAGAACAGTGACTCAGTGGTTGTTACAAAACGCCAGGGGATACCCCCTGGCGTTTTTTATTTCTAGTCCTCGACTCGGACAAGCCAAGACTCCACAGTTTCGTCGCCGAACTCATCCTTCCAAGCCTTTAATGTTTTCTGATTACCTCCACGGGTTTCAACCACCTCGCCAGTGTTCGGGTTCTTGTATACCTTCAACTTCCTCTTGCGACGCTGAGTCTGATTGCTAGACCCGCTCTTTCTCGAAGCGGCACCGCAGGGATCAAGAAGAGCAAAAACATCAGCTGCGGACTTGTCGAATTCCTTCATCAGGCTGACAAGCCTGTCCTTGAACTCAAGCTCCTTCTGAAGACGTTGGTCGGACTCCAACTTTGCCATTTCTTCCTTGAGGTGCTGAATCTCCTGCTCCATCGCAGTATACTTGGTGATCAGTGAGCTCATGGTGTCATACCTGTCTGAATGAATTGAAAGCCGGCGCAACTGTTATACAACAGATGCTCGTATTAGGGAACAGCGTGGGATGCCAGGCACGCTTACAGCCGGCACTTGCATCCTCAGGCATCCCGGTATACTGGAACCGTACCATCAATCACGGGTGGCTGGAGGAAACTCGACCCCACCTGAAATAACAGAGGAATATCAACATGATGCAGATAGAAACCCGAGCCATCGACCATTCCGGACAAACCGTCACCGTTGCCTGGTGGACCGGTTACTCACGACATGGTGTCTTGAATGTGACACTCCCTGACATCTCTCAAGATCTCGAGATCGCCGCAGAGCTGGTAGCCCTAAGGCACTTGCTGTTTGAGGAGCAGGTCTTCGACAGGGTGCCTTCGTCTAGCAAAGGATATGCCTTGAAGGTGTCGAAAGGGGCCATAAAAAAACTTGTTCAGGGGAAGTCCTCCAAGAAGCACTTACTTCCCTATGCAGCTTTCCTGAGACAAAGAATGGAAGGCGTTATCATTGACGTTAGCCGAAACTCTGAATGGGTAGAAATGGCCTGTGAAGGTAGCCGTCGAGACATAACTGTCAGTATCGATGATTTAGATATCCATGAGTATCTCGACACTCCCGCGCTGGGGCGGATTTACATTACACGGCACGCAGTGAAACGCTATGAAGAGCGCCACCCAGGTGAGGAGATGAGCAATCCCTGGCGCAGTCTTACAACCAGGCTTATGAACCCGAACCTGGGAGGAGTCGAGATCCCCAGGAAGGCTCTTCTGCATAAAGCCATGCGCCATGGTAGAGCTGATAATGTCGAGGCATGGGGGCATCCTGACAGCCGGTTTGTATATCTGGTTGTCGCTGATCATGGCCGCAAGACACTCGTTACCGTATTCCGAAAAGCCCCTAGTAAGGGCAAGTAGTAATCAGATATATACCGTTAGCTCAACTCCACACGAGCTGGAGGCTACCGAAATAACCCGGGCATAACTGGCACATCCTGGTCAGCACAAAGCATGGGTTCCGATCGATGGCGAGGAGCGGTCATGACCGACGCCGCCTGGCATAAGCCTCCGTAGACGCGGTCAACGGCCACCAAAAACGCGCTTCTACGCGAAATCCGGGGCACCACACCCCTGGCGGCGGCTCAGATTTGGCGTAGCGCCGTCAGAATATTGGCGGAAAAACGCCTAAGCCACTGATCAGGAATACGAAAACCGGACAGGAGCCGCCAAGATACCATGACAGTCGAATCCGGCCGCACGAAGGACCTGGCAGGATGAAAGTCCCGCCAGCCACGAAGTGAGGCGCCAGACGCGTCCAGGCGGGTAGGTGACAGGCATGGAGGGTTTCGTCTACCCTGTATTCAATATTGATATAATACCTCTTATAGATAGTTTGAAAGGCAGTAAGGCAGGGCGGTTGGCAGCCACTGCCTTGGTAACCACAAGGGCTCGCTCCATGGATGACACTGATCACCCGCTCGTTCCGACACCGAACCGACCGCCGGCTCATGCTGGTCAGCCTGCCCACCAGGTGGATCATCAGGTCGTCGACTATTCTGAAGTGCCGATCCGGATCTCGCCGGTCCCGCTGCCGCGGGCTACGAACCCGGCTTTTCGACACCTTCGCTCCCAGGCCGCGCACACCTCACGGGTCAGCAAGCGCTCCCAGCTCAATCGCATCGCCGAGATGCTCGGTGCCCCGATTCCTCCGAGGCTCGAGGTCGCCGGCGACTCACGAAAGCTCCACCCCCAGCAGCTCTTCCCGATGGACTATGTCCACTGGGAGGATCTCACCCAGGATGTGGTCAGCGAAATCATCTTCAACCTGGAGCGCAAGCCCACCCGGGATGGCGAGCAGGTTCGTGATCTGTCCCCCGCCACCAGGAACACCTACCGCGCACTGCTACGCGGCGTTGCCCAAGAGGCATGGGGTCTCAAGAAGATGTCCTATGAGGATGTGGAGCGCATCCGGGCTCTCAAGGCTCAGAAGTTCAAGCGCCTGCCAGGTGGACGAGCACACCCGGAGGACGTCATCAAGGCCCTCCTCGAGGAATGCGATTCCGAGGATACCGCTCTACACTGTCGAGACGGCCTGATGATTGCCATGCTGGTCACCACCGGCATGCGCCGGGCTGAACTCGTCGGTATCCAGCTCGAGGACATCGATGAGCGGACACACGAAGTGAAGATCACCGGCAAGGGGAGCAAGGAGCGGGTGATCGAGATTCCCGAGGGGGTCTGGGAGCGGCTGATTGACTATCTCGACCGCTACCGCGGCTACGAGCCAGGCGCCCTCCTCACTCCTATCTGGAACAACCGCAACACCCCGAAAGTGACAAAAAAGGGCTCAGCGAAGCCACCATTAATCAGCGCCTAGAGGTTGTCAGGCTGCGAGCCAACAGCATCAATGGTACCACCATTGCGCCACACGATATGCGACGGACTTTCGCCACCGACCTGTACAATCTGGGGATGACAATCCGGGAAATTCAGACCCTATTAGGCCACGCTTCTGCCACAACAACTGAAACCTACCTGTTCGATGACAGCAAGGAGTACCGCCAGAAAGCGGCCAAGTTGAACGCGAATAGGTTCGGAATGACGCAACGCAGTGAGGGGAATCATGAAGATGGAAGCTAGCTTTGATGTCCTGCTTGAGACGGACATGTTCATCATCATCGCCGACCGTGATGACGGGGGTCGATCGGTAACCAATGACGCCATTAACGTGGTAGATAGAGTTAGCCACCTGGTTGGCGGGATTGGTAAGCGCCACCTCTACTACCGCGATTCTACCGGTCATTACGATGAAATAGCTGTCCTGGATGAAGCCTTCAAATGCTTCTCTCCTTGCACCGATAATCAACAAAAGGCTCTGAGCAACTGGGTCTCGTTTCGCCCACAAAACTTGGTTGCCGGCTGCCTCTGATCCCGGGGCAAAACGAACCCTGTCGATACGCTCGATGTCACGACGATACATCGAGCGTCGCTGCCAGTATTTCCACAACAATTCAAGCAAAATGTGGTGTCATTGTCGCCCCTACAGCTATACTGTTTAGAAATCCAGTCTTCTGGTGACGGCAATGAACAGACAGTACAAGCTGCTCCATGACATTGAGGAGGCGTTCGACCAGGTGGTTGATGCCTCCGGACGCCTGGTGGAACAGCTTCGCCACGATCCCACCCAAGCATGGGCCCTGGATACCCCTAGGCCTGATGCCGACTGGCTGGGCGCTGCCCTCATGGACTTCTGGTACACCGATGGTCAAGACGGACGCACTACCCGTCCCTACGTTGGACTGGTGGCTGCGCTCCCCTGTCATGGACGCGGTTACGATCGCGAATTCGGCAAAACGTCACTTTGCCGAGACCCTTGCCGCGATCAAGGAGGAGGACCAGCGACTGGTGGCCGAGCTGAAGGCCTCCCTCCCCTTCCGCCACTCCTATCTCCACGCCCACATGAAGGGATCTGGACTGGCGCGTTTGCACCTGAAGCAGTGCTGGCGACACATTCCTGTCGCGGAGCAGGCGCTGCAGCGTGTGCGGTTCGCCTGGTACACCAGCGGCCGGTCGATCCGGCGAGTTACCGTGCGCGAAGCTGAGCAAATGCTCGTTGCCCTCGGCGACGATCAGCCACACATCCAGATTCAACTCCGTTCCCTCGCCGGACTGCCCTCCAGCGAGCCGCTGGCCCAAGTCCAGCAGCAAGCCCCGCTGATGCGGGCCAACCTTTTCTACGAGGAACCTCTCCCGGATGGGCGCATGCGCCGGGCAATGAACCTAGCTCTCCCGCTGTTCATTCCGAGTGAAAGTGGGCTGCTCCCACATCACAATCAACCGCCGCCCTTCCCGCCTGAGTCCCGTACTCGCAAGGTTCGCAGCGATGAGCGCCTCGAGCAGGTGCCATTCCTGCCATCGCTCAGAATCTTCCGCTACAAGACCATAGCAGCCTGAACGCCACCACTAGCCACGCCATGCCGACAGACTGCGTCATAACTGCCCGCTATTCGCACCTTTGTTGACGTGATTCTCGTGGTTTCATGGATGACCCTAGGCAGTAGTGGTCAACCCGGAGACTCACAATGCTCTTAGGCACAGCGGCCCTCGCCGTGTTCACATTCGCAATGCTATGTTTGAGCGCAGTGCTCATCGTGCTGCTCCGGCGAGAAAGTGCGAGCCTGGTGCTCCAGGAGGGTGAGCGCGGTTGCGCTGTAGATGGTCCAGATACTGAGAAGTTCGACTAGCGGGTTATTTCGCCGCGTCTTCGATCGCGGCTTCGCTTTCTGCGGCCCTTTTGGATCTCTCCCGTGCTCGTTCGGTCAGCACGGCATCCACCGCGGCCTTCCTCATAGCGAGCCCCTCCGGCAAGCCACGGCAGATCCACCTCAGCGCCTTGCGCATATCGGCCTCCGGGAACGAGGAAATGGCACTCGGTACTGACTCGAGGTTCAGCGAGACCAAGAGATCGTCCACCGAGGCGCGAGAATACTGATCCCGACCCGATCTCAGCTTCGCAAAGTCCTGAAAGCGAGCTTTCCCTTGGAGGCTTCGCTTAATCAGCTCTCGCACTTCCGGTGAGCGTTCTGTCGCTCTGCGTACCGTAGGTAACGGTATCAAGTTGCTCGACTGCAATGCCTGTTGCCACCCCGCGTAGTGAGAGCCCGCCTCGAGCTGGCCTTTGCTCCAATCATCCAGCATTCGGCAGAATGCAGCTGAGGCTGCTTCAGCTGCGCGTGGCTGGGTCATCTGGACCGCGACGCGGATTTCACCGCACGACACCCTGAAGCCAGCGCTGCCGGCAACAGCCTCAAGCTCAGGAGGGAGATGATCCGCGGTCACGTAGGCTCGCGATGCCGCGCCGCCTGAACACGCCGCTTTGGTACGAAAACCCTGTGCATTCAAAGTCCATATCGCCTCAGCGATGGGCTTGGCCACTACAACCTGGTCACCCTCCCCCGGCACGGGGATCACCACCGTATCGTGATGCTGAACGGCGTTGCCGATTTTGTAGAAATCATCGGCCGCTGATCGGAAGTCTCGGTCATTCTGATATTGCCCCCAGAAACGACGAAGCCAGCCTGAATCAAAGTCCCGCAGGGGCAAGACGAAAGTGCCGATCGGTGCCAACGGTGCTCCTTCCTCGTCGCAGTAGTAGAGATGCACGTCGACCTCGCCTTCGCCATCAGCAAGGTTCACTGCGTACACCGCATAATCGAGGCAGGCTCGCATACCCTCGACTATGCCCTCAATCTTACATGCTGCTAGAAGCGACAAAGCTGTCTCCCAGGAGATGCCACTTTATGTTAACGGTATAACAGCAACTGGTTGGTTGCGGTCACGACTTGTGTTGATCACTCGCCAGCCGGTTTCCCGGGCTAACGCCATCCGAGCGGCCTGGTGTTCCGCATGCGGAACACCCTTGTGATTGGCTCCAGTTCATATCAACCAAGGTAAGAGATGACTTGGGTGGTGTTCGTCGCGAAGCCATGGAGCCTTGCTAGGCGTCGGACAGTGGCTGTCGCGGTCTTGCCGGGTGTCTCCTCGAGGGCCTGGTGGAATCTCTCCGACAATGCGTCCGCGTTATCATCGATAGCGCGGCGAAGCCGCGTTCCCTTGACCGGGTAGCCAAGACCCTGTTCACGGATGAACTGGTCAAGCTCGCGGCCAATGGCGCTTGAACGTGCCCCTGTTCCTCTGAATCGACGGACCTGAGGTCACTCACGCCCTCACCCTCGGCTGCATCATGTCGGCCGCGAGCCTTGTAAACTGTTACGCTGGCCGGCTTACTTTCGTGCAGTGGCAAGTACCCAAGGGTTCTGACACGGAAGCTCTGAAGGCATGAGAGCAACGCCTGGAGGGTCTGGTCCTGGGTGATGACCAGCCATGGGACGTGGCGCAACTCCGGTCTCTGCGCTAGCAGAGCGCCAGCATGGAAAACCAGTGCCGTATCGGTCGCCAACTCCTCCTCCGGCGCCACTAGGCACTGGAGCGTTGCCTGGGGATGCTGGTAATGCCCCCATCGATGCATGGAGGTCAGTTGCCCGCACACAACCACATGGTCATTTCGCAGCCCCAGCAGATCGAGCACTCTGGGGCTGCGGTAACAGTCGGCGTTCACAATAAGCACTCGCTCCGGAAGCTCCCCTCAAGTGGGCAAGCCTCGTTGGCGGCGGCAGATCCGATGCATCTCGATTGAAGGTTGGACATGGGCTCTCCTCCGTAGATGGCCGTAGATTACCCTTCCCCAATCGACTGACCACTGCTCCGGAACGCCCTTGGGGGCTGTTTCGCCTGTTTGATAACCGAGCCCACCCTGGTTGACGCCTACTTCCTCGCCGATCTATGCTTCTTCGCGAGCGTCCCCTCGGGGGCGAGGCCCACGCGGGGGATGAACCCAAAGCGGTCTCTGGCACTTCAACCGATCGACAAACACCATTCTCTGATGCCGGCAGAGTTCCGGGCAGCGTTAATTCATCCCTGTGCCCTGGAGCGACGATGCCGCTCATACAGAGGATTATCCGATGTCTGTCGATTTCCTGAAGACCGCAGCCAAGGCCCTTCGACTCCGCCTCCCCGGGCCCAATACACCCTGCCACTCCCACTGTCGCCAGCTTGTCGCCGCTGGCTTTGGCAGAAAGACAGCCGAATCCACCTACCCCCTCGACGAGCTCTTTGGCCTCACGAGAGCACCGCGTGGCGTGACGACGACAACTCCATGCTATTTGCTGAGGCCATCATTCTTGATCGCGACACCCTGCTCGAACGCTGTGTAGGGCTTGGGCTGTCTCACCTGGTTGGGGTCATCCTTCAGACCACGCGTGACGCAGTATCCCAAGCTGCCCTGGAGCTCAACCCTTCCTCGCCGCCCGGGGTGTACTTCCGCCTCAAGGACTTCATGGCAGTTCGAACGCAAGGCGCCCTCTGGCACGTCCCAGGGTCTCTGCTCGTCGGCACCTGGCAGGGGCCGGGCTTCTTCCTGCACTACCCTTACGCCTCCCTCGATGCCGACACCGCCCCTGAAATGCCAGCAGGCTATGCGCCAGGGGATGACGGCCAATTCCATGATTGGCATTTCCCAGCTCTCATGAGAATCGGAGATGAGTATTGGCCCCACCTTACTCCAGAGGCACAGCAGCGCTTCCCGAACCAGCGCTACTCCACTGAGGTCGTTGTCACCGTGGCAGGGGCGCGAGGAGTGAGTTTCGGCGACTGCATTGAGCCCCAAGGGCATCGCCGCAGTTGGAAGACGATTGGGATGACGAGGAGCATGAGGAAGACGAAGGTCCGGACGATATGATCCCAGCGCCCGGTGCCACGTGCGAGAACCACCCTGACCGACCGGCGGTTATCGATGTCGAGTATGGGCCTCTGTGCGATGACTGTGCCGAGCACTACCTCTCGGGTTACATCCGCGACTGATCCACCCCGCCTTACTCCGGGCTCATGGTGAGCCCGGTTTCGGTGCCGCCTAGTGGTGGTCGAGTGGTAAATCACACTGGATCTGACCTCGCCAGACTCCCTCCACCAGGCCTTCTCGATCCAACCCTCGGCGATACGCCTGAGGCGTCGCTGTCACCTCAGCACAACGCTTTGCGCCCCACTCGAGATCCAACTCTGTCGGGCATATTCTCACCGTGACTCCATCGAAACCGGCGTACCCGATGTGAGTAAAGCGCCCATCCCGAGACGTCACAGCCACTTCATCCCTCCATCCGGCGACGATATCCACCCAGGCTGGACTGGCATCGCGCCATTGGCCGCCAGCTCTGACCTCGCCCGTCAACAAGCATTGCACTCGACTGCCGGGACTGGCTGTCGACCTTGCCATTGACTGGAACGCTTCATAGCGCCTCCGCTCTTCGGCACGAGCTTGAACCTCGGCAGCCCGACGCAGCGCTCGCGCCTCATCTATCTCTGCCTGCTGCTTGCGGGCATCCAGCTTCTCTTCAGCCGACAGAGCAAGCCACTCGGCCTCATCCATTCCGAGTGGATACTTGCTCGCACAGCCCGCAAGCATGATGGCCATTACGGTAGCGGCCAGGAGCATGTTGTAGCGCATATCACCTCCAAAACTATCCTCTACGCCGTCGGGCGAGGTTGTAATCTACAATATACCGTACTACAGTATACGCAACTACGATACATTGAGGAATTCAGGCCATGGCTCGCAAACTGGTCAACCGAGAAGACGTTTACTCCATCGCAGATGCACTTTCTGCCGAAGGGGTCACACCAAGCTCAACTAGCATCTATAAGCGGCTCGGCCATGGGTCCCTTTCGACCATTACCCGCTACCTCCGCACCTGGGAGCTCGAGCGGGCAACAGACGAGCGTCTTGACGCAGCAACGAACAGCGTTCCCTCCAGCATCTTCAGCGCTTCATCGCGACTCGCTACCAAGCTGTGGCAGACAGCACGCGAAGAAGCAGACAACGCACTTTCCGAGCAGAGACGGTCCCTCGAGGAACGAGAGGCAGGCTGGCGCCAGGAGATCGAGTCCGCACAAGCCCTCGCTGATCAAGCCCTCGAGGCTCGAGCTAAGGCAGAGGAAGAGGCCTTTGAGGACCGCCAGAAACTGGAGAGCATGCAACAGGCATTCAGCGAGCTCATGGAGAGTTACGACAGCCTTGCTGCTGAGCGAGTCCGGCTGAGGCACAAGACCGAGACGCAAGGTGAGAAGCTCGCCACGCTTCAGCGGGACCTCGCGGAAAGCGAAAGACAGAGCCAAGAGCGGCTCTGGCAGAATAATCAGCAGGTGAAGGAGCTCGAGGCGCTGACCTCCCGGGCTGAGCAGCTCGATCGTCAACTACGTGACGCTCAGAACCATCTGGCAAAGGTAAGCCAGCACCGTGATGACCTTCAGCAGCACGCTGACGATCTCAGCCAACGACTGGTCGCGTGTCAGGACCACAGCAACCAGCTGGAACACGAGGCCAAAGAGACCAAGCTGGCCCTTGCCGAGTCTCAGCATGCCGCCCGGACTGCTGAGCAAGCTTCAGCATCCAACGCGGCTGCACTGCAGGAAGCACAGCGGTCGGTTGCTCGCCTGGAGGCCACTCTGTCACACCGTGACGAAGCCTTGCAGGAGGCTCGAGCAGAGAAGGAAGAACTCACCACCCGTCTTCGGGACACCGAGCAAGCTGCCTCCGAGCTCAATGGCCGCTTGCTGGCGCAACAGGACCAGGTGCGCCAGCTCTATCGCGAGCTGGGGAAGTGCCAGCGCCAGCTGAGGCCTACAGGATGGTGATGAGGGAGTCGACTGAGGCTACCCCATTAGGGAGTCACCCTTTGATTGAGCCGCCCTGCCCGCTCCAAGTGTTAGGATGCATGAACAACGAAAATCGTACTGCTCAGGAGCCCCGCATGGATGCCGCCGTCAAACCATTCGCTGCGCCTGCTGCTGTAACCGAGTTCGTCGCCCGCTGGAAGGGCAACACCGGCAGCGAGCGGGCCAACTTCCAGTCGTTCATGCGCGAGCTGTGCGAGCTGCTAGAGCTGCCGCTGCCCGATCCGGGCAAGGCCGAGAACGACCACAACGCCTACGTCTTCGAGCGCTTCATTGCCCCGCAGCGGGCCGACTCCACCACCGAGAAGCGCTACATCGACCTCTATCGCCGCGACTGCTTCGTGCTCGAGGGCAAGCAGACCGGCAAGACGCTAGCCACCCAGAGCCACCAAAACGCCATCAATGCGGCGGTGAGCCAGGCCGAGCGCTACGTGCGCGGCCTGCCCCTGGAGGAGGTCGAGCACGGCCGGCCGCCCTTCGTGGTGGTGGTCGACGTGGGCAACGCCATCTACCTGTTCGCGGAGTTCTCGCGCACCGGCGGCAACTACGTCGCCTACCCCGATCCGCGGCACCACGAGATCCGTCTGGACGACCTGCACAAGCCCGAGGTGCAGGACCGCCTGCGCCGGCTGTGGCTCGACCCGCACAGTCTGGACCCCAGCAAGCACGCGGCGCGGGTCACCAAGCAGGTGAGTGCCACCCTGGCGCAGCTGGCCAAGTCCCTGGAACAGGGTGGCTTCGAGGTGGAGCGAGTGGCCAACTTCCTCAAGCGCTGCCTGTTCACCATGTTCGCCGAGGACGTGGAGCTGCTGCCCAAGGGCTCTTTCCATGACCTGCTGGTCGACATCAAGGACCGCAACCCCGAAGCCTTCCCCCACGCAGTAAAGGATCTTTGGGAGCGGATGAATGCCGGCGGCTACGACAGTCGTCTGATGCGCCAGGTCAAGCGCTTCAACGGAGGCCTGTTCAAGGGCATTGACCCTATCCCGCTGACCGTCGAGCAGATCCAGCTACTCATCGATGCCTCCAAGGCTGACTGGCGATTCGTGGAGCCGGCGATCTTCGGCACGTTGCTGGAACGCGCCTTGGACCCACGGGAGCGCCACAAGCTTGGTGCCCACTACACACCACGGGCTTACGTTGAGCGCCTGGTCATGCCGACCCTGATCGAGCCGCTTCGTGAGGAGTGGGGCGATGTGCGCGGCGCTGCCGAGACCTTGCTGCGCCAGGGCAGGTCCGACAAGGCCCTGCAGGAGGTCGAGGGCTTCCACTACCGGTTGTGCCAGACCCGGGTGCTCGACCCAGCCTGCGGCAGTGCCAACTTCCTCTACGTCGCCCTGGAGCACATGAAGCGCCTGGAGGGCGAGGTGCTGGCTTTCATCGCCGAGCAGAGCCAGGGCCAGGGAATGCTCGAGACCGAGGGCCTGACCGTCGACCCCCACCAGTTCCTGGGCATGGAGATCAACCCGCGGGCCGCGGCCATCGCCGAACTGGTGCTGTGGATCGGCTACCTGCAGTGGCACTACCGGCTAAACGACCGCCTCGATCTGCCCGAGCCGATCCTGCGCGACTTCAAGAACATCGAGTGTCGGGATGCACTGATCGACTACGACAGCCGTGAGCCGGAGCTGGACGAGAACGGCGACCCAGTGACCATCTGGGACGGCATCGCCATGAAGGTGAGCCCGACCACCGGCGAACTGATCCCCGACGAGACCAGTCGCACCACCGTCTACCGCTACCACAATCCGCGGCGGGCCGAATGGCCGGAGGCGGACTACATCGTCGGCAACCCGCCGTTCATCGGTGCCTCGACCATGCGCCGTTCCCTCGGGGATGGCTACGTCGATGCCGTGCGGCAGGTGTTCAAGGGCGTGGTACCGGACTCTGCAGACTTCGTGATGTACTGGTGGCACACCGCCGCCGAGAAAGTGCGTCACGGCCAGGCTCAGCGCTTTGGCTTCATTACCACCAACAGCCTGCGACAGACCTTTAACCGCCGTGTCCTGGAGCCCCACCTGGGGGATACCAAGAAGCCCCTCTCACTGGCCTACGCCGTGCCTGACCACCCCTGGGTTGACGTCAATGACGGGGCGGCCGTGCGTATTGCCATGACCGTGGGTGTAGCTGGCGATCAGCCGGGGCTCCTGCGTCAGGTAACCAAAGAGGTTTCCAGCGAGGACCGTGAAGCACGCGAGGTCCAGCTGAGCCAGCGTGGCGGTAAAGTGTTTGCCGATCTGTCGATTGGTGCCGATGTGACAGGCGCCACCAAGCTCCAGGCCAACTCCCAACTCTCACATGAAGGGGTTAAGCTCCATGGCAAAGGGTTCATCGTCTCGAACAAAGATGCTGCCAATCTTGGCCTAGGATTCACCCAAGGCCTAGAGGACCATATCCGACCTTTCCGTAATGGTCGCGACCTCACAGGCAAGCCACGCGGCGATTTCGTCATCGACCTTTTCGGTCTTGAGGCGGAGGAAGTGCGAGAGCGGTTTCCCGAGCTTTATCAGTGGGTGAGCGAACGCGTAAAGCCAGAGCGTGACGCAAAAGCCCATACGAAAGATGGTGCTGGCTACGCTAAGCGGTGGTGGCAGTTCGGAAAGCCCAGGCAAGAACTGAGAAAAGTGCTTGTAGGTCTGCCCCGTTACATCGCTACCGTGAAGACAGCGAAGCACCGGCTCTTTCAGTTCCTGGATGCCGATATCCTGCCGGAAAGCAAGCTGATCGCCATTGCCCATGACGGAGCATCCTGCCATGGCGTCCTGTCCTCCCGTGTGCATGTGTCATGGGCAACTGCTGCCGGCAGTGCTTTAGGGGTTGGAAATGACCCCACCTATGTGAAGACGAAAAGCTTTGAAGCATTCCCTTCCCAGCTCTCACCCTGGATCAGGCCACCAAGATCGGCACGCTTGCCGAGCGCATTGACGCCCACCGCAAGCGCCAGCAGGAGGCTCATCCCTCGCTGACACTGACGGGCATGTACAACGTGCTGGAGAAGCTTCGTGCCGGCGTGGAGTTGACCGACAAGGAGAAGACCATCAATCAGCAGGGCCTGGTCAGCACTCTCCTCGAGGACCATGACCAGCTGGATCATGCCGTCTTTGAGGCCTATGGCTGGCAAGACCTCGCCGACCAGCTGGTTGGCCGCCCTGGAGCGACAACGCCGCTGCCTGACAAGCCCGACGATCAGGCAGAGGCTGAGGAGGAGCTGCTGATGCGGTTGGTTTCGCTCAACAAGCAGCGCGCAGCCGAAGAAGCGCAGGGCAATGTCCGCTGGCTGCGTCCGGAGTACCAGGCCCTGATGCAACTCAGATCGATGCTGAGTTGACCACTGAGCCTGTGGTGGCACCGAAGGCTATTGCGCCGGCCAAGGGGAAGCCCATCTTTCCCAAATCGCATCCCGATCAGCTCAAGGTACTCCGCGAGGCCTTGGCCGAGCGACCTCACACTACCGAGAGCTTGGCCGAGCTGTTCAAGCACAAGCCGCGAAAGTCTGTCGAAGAGGGGCTGCTATCGCTCGTCGCCGTTGGACGTGCGGAACACGAGCGTGAGACCAATATCTGGTACGCGATGGGCTAGGAGTATGGACCGTCCAAGGGCTTGGGGAGCGGAGCCTATCAGCCCTCTGGCTCGGTCAAGGGGAGGAGCGTGAGCTGGGCTGATGCCAGATCAGCATCATTGGCGCTGATACGTTGCTGCATAGCCCGGGTACGCATCTCCTGTCGCTTGATCAGCGCTATGGTCTCGTCACTGTGCCAGGCCTCGATCACCAGTGCAGACTTGTGCCGATCCGTCGGCTCAACGACCAGGTCGAGGTCATAAAGGCGCAGGGCGGTTCGTTCCTCGAGAACCGCGGGCAGCATCATCCCGCTTCTTGCCGCTCGCTCCCGAAGCTGCTGCCACAGCTTCTCGCAGAATTCGATCCTGGCTCGCCGACGGTTACTCCCCTGGCCCAGATTCAGGATGTCCAGGAGGTCCTCAGCGTGGATGCGGTACCCATGGCGACTGCCCGCATGGAGGCGCAAATGGTGGTAGATCTTGTGGACCACACCACTTCGCTCGAACAGTAGTGCCGGGTGTACCAGCAGCCCCTGGCCCGCCACCAGGCCCTGCCACAGCAGGGGTGAAGACTGAAGGCGAAGTACCTCATGCCCGTGCTGGGCTCCCAGCCATCCTCATGAACAGGAACTTCATCTCGGCCTTCCACCGGATTCTCCACGAGCTGGAACCGGATGCGCTCTGAGGGCTGGCCACCGGCCGCAGCTGATAAGCGGCGAGCAAGCTGGCCAGTTGGATGGAGGTTGAGCACGAACTGGGTGTTCAGGATGCGAGCCATGCCCTTCTGCATGGCCTGATAGGCTGACCTTCCCCCTCTGGCGCCAGCATGTTGCTCAAATCCAGCAGGTCGAAAGTCAGGCGATTCTGTGGAAGACGCCCAGCCGCCTGGTCTGTTGTGATCTGCTGCATGGCGTAGGTCAAGATGGCCAGGATCAACTGCGAGTCATCCGCCGCTATGACGCCATACTCAGGCCCCTTCTCCCAGGCATGGTGAATTCGGCTTACCGACACGTCGACCGGCTCTCCCCCAGCTGAATCGTTGCCTGCAGCTGCTCGACACGCTCACGTGGGCTGGTCCTCGAGCATCGTTCGAGTAACTGGCCGATCAGGTGGAGGGTCCAGGATTCGTCATTTTGGCTGCTGGCGCTGATCTGGGAGAAAAACCCATGACGCTGCAGGTGACGATAGGTCGCTTCCACATAATCGATATGCTTGGAAAAACCCAGGGGTTCTGGGCGCGGCGCCTCGTCCTTGCTGCGACTCTTGCGGGGCACTCGCCATACCTCTGGGTTGTCCTGGCTATCCCTAGGGCTCCCACGCCAGCCTATGGCCGCTTCACTAGGGCTCCTCAGCGTGTAAACCATGGCCCTTCCCATTCCCGGCCCCATCATCGTGGCCTTCTCGCGCAAGATGATGCCGCTATGCCCCAAACGTGCGGTATACAGGCTTAGTCGGGCAATGAAGGTCTTGTAGCTTCGGACTCCGCCTAGGTGGGTCTGGATCTCGGCAAAGAGCTGATCGGCTCCGAACACCTTTCCTCTTGCACTAAGGCGGTCCCATGCCTGCAGCAGCTCGTGCTCGAAATCAGCCACCTCCCTCATCTTGGGCCCCTTTTCACGCAGCCCCATGCCAAGCCATATCCCTGCAATGCCATCTGGTGACGGCCGGAAGAATGGTGGCGTCGGGGGAGCGGCGGGATCAACGAGATGGCTCATGCGTACACTCAAAGGCAGTTTTAGGCATGATCGTCGCCAAGTCCCATTCGCATAAAAACGTAAGTTGTTGATTTTCTGTGACTGCGACTGACGATCATAGCTAAGCGTACATCAAACCCATGGGAGAGCACCACAAAGAGGCGACACAGCTATAATCGTTGCCTATCCCGGGGAACCCCTGCTAGCATGTTCTCCGACCACTAATACTCGAATGAACTGCACCTATGCTCTCGAGCCGCGATAACAACAACCATCAGCTCGACCTCCCTTGTGGCACAGGGGCGGTCGCGGCTACTGCCGGTGGCACGGGAGCAGGTAGACAGCATCAGTCAGCGGGCAACTGGCTGATGAACGGGCATAGAAAAGGGGCGACCAGCATTGCTGATCGCCCCCGAGAGTATTCTGGCCGCTCAGGAGGCGGGCAACCTCCTGAAGCAGCCCTGGCAAGCGTTGTGAGAGACGCATTGCCAGTCACGCGTGTTGACCGAAAGGGTTGGCTCGCAACGGAACAGAAGGAACGGCCTCAGGTCTCCACGGCTTCATTTTATGCCGTAGTCCCTGGTCGTTCAAGGAATATGGACACCTCCTTGGATGAACAAGCAGCACACGGCAGGGGACAGTGCCTCACAGGCAGCCCCGAAGCCGGCAGATTCTGAAGCACTCGTCACGTCGAGAGCGATCTGCCGCATTCCAAGCTACACAGGGTTGGCGCATCGGCGCGTCCCTCTTGATGCTGGCGTCCTTCCGAAGGCGCTGGTCCACTGGTGCAGCGCCACTCCTAAGCCCGCCCAGCGCAGCACCCAATACGCCCCCGTCCACTACCTGGTGATGGGGGAGCACGGTGGTCGCCTGGTCCCTGACAACCACTCTGATCCCTCAACGTTTGCCCAATCACGGCGGCGCCTACGCCTGACCGAACGCCGCCCCGGCGAGCCTGGTGAAGGGGTGGGACAGCCACAATCACTGTTATCCCCGCGCCAGCTGGCCGCCCTCGGGCACGTACTCACCGGGATCAAGTATTCGACCTGGGGCTTCGATGTCCATGAACATCATCGCCTGAGTGACCGATGCGAGATCCATGTGCGCCCCGCGGCTCTGGTCCATCACCGCCTCGGCTATCAGATCTGTGGTACCGCCTATCAACAGCTGGAAGACGATCTGGCCAAGCTCGCTCGCACCTGGGTCGTAATGGAGCGGCGTGTCGGCAACGATTGGCAGGCGCTGCGCAGTGAGCCTCTCCTGCAGTTCTTCAACAGCGGGCGCATCCACATCAACGACGGCACGGACATTTCCCCAGAGCCGGCTGAAGACGGCAAGCCAGTGAGGCGGCATCGCTCCTGGTCCCTGGCCCTGGGTCATGGCCTTGTCGCCATGCTCAAGACCCAGCCCAGTGACCTCTTCGTCATATCGCCGGCCCTCTGGCGATCCGCGCAGCGCTCCCCTTTCACAATGGCTCGCGCTGTTCTTCTCCGGCCATGGCTTCGATGGCAACCGCATCCACCCACACCGTCTCTCGACGCTGGTCGCTCGGATGCGACTTTGCCCAGATGAGACTTACCGCGCCCTGACGGAAAGCGGCGTGCTGGGGCAACATGCCGAGCACGTCACTGTTGCTTCGGATGAAGCCGGCTCATGGGAGGAGCGCCCTGCCCCGCCCCTGAAGCGTCCCAAGACCAAGCGCCAGCCAAAGAATCTCCGGAAGGAGACCCGCGTGCTGCGACTGGCCATGAACCAGATCGTCCAGGCATTTCATCGGCTCAAGCGGCGATCCGGTCTGGCGGATTTCCAGGTCATCCCAGCTGACGCTCCCAGCGACATTCCCCCAAGCCTTATTGGCAAGCGTCGCAGCCGGTTCGACAAGGTAGGACTCAAGCGCTGGTCAGCAGAGATCGAGTCACTGGTGCCTTCCCTGCCCTCCTGGGTGCTGAAGCGCCACGAGATCCTCCCCAGGCTCGACCGGCTGACAACCCGCACGAACGGATCGACCGAGACCCCGGCGGTGCAAGCTGTCGCTGCATGCCAGGCAACCCTCGAGTATGCCCGGCAGCAGCTGGACATCCTCACGCGCCACTCGATCGCTGACTGGCGCTCCAGGGTTGTTCGATTCGTCACTCATACCGCGCTCGCGCTTGCTGAGATCCGCCAGGGACTGGTTGGCCCCCTGATGCGGGCTCATTCGCCACCCACCGCCCTCACCATCCCTACCTAACCGAGACCTGCCCTCGCAGCTCGGCGACTCTGACCAGGCCACTGCCTGGCATTTTTGCTGCCTGAAGCTCCGTCTGCCCTGGCCTGAGAGCCAGGCTACGCGCTCCTTACACCCCGCATGACCCTAGAGCCGGCACAGTCCGGCGAGGATCTGTCCACAGCGATGCTTATCCCCAGCGTATTTTGAGATTGTCATTCCTGTTATGTGGATTGGTTTCCCTAGCAGGAGAATCTAGTCTTGTTGACCGTGGTTATCTCCACGACATCAGTGAGTAGTCATCCCCGAGACGAGCCAGAGCTTCATCCAGTAGAGACACGAGGTCGCCACCGCACGGGAAGACCGCTCGTGGCGGGGCGCAGGGCGTCGGTAAAGGAATTTAAAGGTTGTGTAAGCTAGAGATAGCGAGTGAATGGGATTGGCGCTCTGGCGCGAACCCCTTTCCCTCTTGTGATCCTGTTGTCATGACCGTGACTGCGCCTCTAAGGGCAACTCCTCGCCGTGGTGAAGAGAATCGGGGGTGGTACCGTGATGAAGCCACCCATAGCGACCAGGAGTGAAGGATGACGGCAGTGCCTGTCCCCAGGCCCGTGAGACTGACCAGCGAGCAGTCTCAGATTGTCGGCTTCAAGGGGAAACAGCTGGTGGTGAAGGCGTACGCAGGGACCGGAAAGACCTTCACCCTTGTCCAGTACACTCTGGCCAATCGTGACAAGCGCTTCCTCTACCTGGCCTACAACCGCGCCATTCGTGATGAGGCGGTCGGCAAGTTTCCCGATAACGTCGACTGCAAGACGTCACATCAACTGGCCTACGCCGAAATCGGTCGCCTGTACCAACACAAGCTGGTGCCCAACCTACGAGTGAAGGAAGTGGCTGACATGCTGCAGGCGCCAAACTGGCGCGTGGCCGCAGATGTCATCGCGACCCTCAACAACTTCATGGTCAGTGCGGAACGAGCCATCGGCCCGGCGCTGTTCTGTGCCGCTGACGACAACAGCCCAGGGGGAGAGATAGGGCGCAGTACGCTCGGATGGTGAGCCAGTTGGCCCGGTCACTCTGGGAGAAGATGATCGACACCGAGCACGCCTGCCCCATGACCCATGACGCTTACTTCAAGCTCTACCAGCTCCAGCAGCCCGACCTGTCCCGCCGATACGACATTATCCTCTATGACGAGGGTCAGGACGGCACCGCGGTGACAACAGCGCTTGTCACGAGTCAGGCATGCGGGCTCTTGATCTGTGGTGATCCAGCGCAACAAATCTATGCCTTCCGTGGTGCTCGTGACGCTCTGGACGATGCGGCCCTGGCCGGCGCCGAGCGGCGTCACCTCACGCAAAGCTTTCGCTTTGGCCCCCAGGTTGCCGCCGTCGCCAATGCGCTGCTGATGCTGAAGGGTGAGACGCTGCCGGTCCAGGGGCTCGGCAAGGCGGATCGGGTTACTTCCTCCCGTGACTTCCGACTCAGCTCATGTCCCGGGCCTATCACGTTCCTGGCGCGTACCGTCATGGGCGTGATCCAGATGGCCATGTTCTTCAGCAAGAAAGGAATCCCCCTTGCACTCATCGGCGGCGAGGACGCGTACGCCCTGGCTCCGCTGGAGAACGCCTACTGGTTGTCACGGGGCGAGCGAGCCCGGATCACCGATAGGCGGCTCGCCCGAGAGTTTTCCTCCTTCCGGGACTATGTCGAGATGGCGGAGGCTGCAAAGGACCCGGAGATGCTGCGCACCATCAAGATCCTGGACACATCCCGAAACCTCCCCCAGGACCTTGCCCGTCTCCGCCAGAACCTGGCTGCAGCAGATGCACCCCTGGTGACACTCTGCACTGCTCACAGAGCCAAGGGGCTGGAATGGCCGAGGGTCTATCTCATGGATGACTTCCCAGACGTGCTGAGTCCGGAGCTTGATGCAGAAGCCCGTGACCAGGAGATCAACCTGCTCTACGTGGCCGCCACCCGCGCTCAGGAGCACCTGGTGCTCAACGAACAGGCCGAGGCCGTCGTGCGCCACATGGCCCGACAGCGCCGGTGCGTCCCAGCATAGCGCTCACCCACCACCCAGACGACGCCCCTACAGGTGTTCCGCATGCGGAACACCCATTGACTGGTTGTGCCCTTTATGGGCACGTCGGCGCAGGGGTGCTGGCGCCTTACCGGCCTACCATGGCTCAAATCGGAAAATCCGTGCGAGTCGCCCATGAACACGAACCTTAAACCGATCGCTGTGGCACTCATTGCTGCCTCACTGACAGCGATGGGAACGCATGCCTTGGCTGACCCCCAGGAGCGCTTCATCGAGCGCAAGGCCGAGGGTGGTTCTTCTACAACGAAGAGTTCGATAAGGAGCCTGAGGAGCAACCCGAGCCGGAGCCGGCCCCGCCGTCACAGAACGTGACTACGACGACGCCTCCGCCGCAATCCACGTCACCATCGCCTTCGGAGTCGGCTAAGGCCCAGCCTCCGGCGCCGCTCTCGGCCAAGTGGCTCAGGGAAAACATGCAGAAGTACATGGACGCGGCATTCGACAACCCCACCGTCGAGAATGTCCAAGCGTTCCTGTACCTGCAGCGCTACGCCATGGACCAGAGCTCCGAGTTTGCCCAGGTGGCAGAACGCGCACGCTTGGGCAATCCGATGCTTGATGAGACCACTCGTCGCCCCTTGGCGACGTTCGCCTCTCAAGACCTCGATCGGCAGGCCGGTAGAGCGCGGACAGAAATCCTTGCCAGCCTCGCCGAACGTGTCGGCGTGTTCTTCTTCTATGAAAGTGACTGCGGGCTGTGTCGCACCATGTCACCGATCCTGGCTCAGCTGAACCGGCAGTTCGTCACTACGCCCATCAGCATGGATGGGAAGGACTTGCCTGGGGACCCCTTCCCCAACATGCGCCCCGATGCCGGGCATGCGGAGCAGCTCGGGGTACAGGTCCTGCCTGCCGTGTATCTCGCCTCCCCAGAAGGAGAGTTCGTACCTGTCGCACAAGGGGCCGTATCACTCACCGACCTCCAAGAGCGAATCGTCCTCGGTGCCCTCCAGCAGGGGTGGATCTCTCCTGATGACTTCAACAGAACGCGCCCGATCACGAATGCCGATATGAGCCTGGCGAATTCAGCTCCTTTCTCGGCTCTCGAGAACATGGGGATCACTGATGAAACGGGCTTCATACCACCTGAAGTGCTTCTCCAGCACATGGCCAACGCACAGCGAGGGATGCAGCAATGACAAAACAGATGACTCTTCGAAAGACCCTGCTGGCTACATGCATCAGCGCTGCGCTGATGGGTGCCTCGCTTTCCGCGTCGGCCAGTGGCCTCCAGAACCAGCTGGATCGGGTATTTGACGGCATGTCGAATGTCACCCCGCCCGGTGTCTGGGAATCCCAACGCCGAGGGGTGATCACCGGCGGCCGGATCACTGCCAAGTCGCCGATCATGACGGAATCCTTGGTCCGTGTGACCCCCGTCCTGGAAAGGAGGGTGTGGTGGCGTGGATATGCATTTAGGGAGTTTCAGCTTCATTAACAGTGAGCAGATGGTTCAGCTGCTCCGTTCGGTAGCTGCAAACGCTCAGGGCTATGTGTTCCAGCTGGCGCTCGACAACGTGTTCCCGCAAGGGGCGAAATGGATCGAGAACTTCCAGAAGAAGATCCAGGCACTGAACCGCGCCATGCTCAACTCCTGCGAGGCAGCTCAGGGTGTGGTCAACGACACGATCTCTGCAATGGGGTTCAGCTCCGAGGTCAAGGGGATGACCGAGGCCTCAGCCACCGGCATGGTCGATGACTTCTTCAGTGGTTTCTCAGAGTCCAGTGGCAAACCCACCGTCAATCTGCTGGAAGAGGTGGATGCCCCGCGGCGGAAGGAAATGCTCGGGAACGTGGTCTGGAAAGAACTTCGTCGCCATGGTGTGCAGAGCTGGTTCCACGGCGGTGATGTCCAGTTGCTGGAGGCCATCATGTCAATCAGTGGTACCGTGATCGTGGGCAATGCCACCGACGAGGGGAAACCCCCATCACTACAATCGCTGGCAACAAGCTGACTCTCTCCGACCTGATCGACGGGGGCACGGTGCAGATGTACTCCTGCGGTGGTGATACCGCGGAATGCATGATGGACTCTGGAGCCACAACAAGCCCTGTTGATATCAAGGGCTTTGGCCAGCACATTCAGGACATGCTGCTCGGCAACGCCACTAGCCCGGGTATCATCGGGAAAATGAGTGTCAACACTGGGGCGCTCACGAATGAAGAAGAAGCCTTTATGGCCAACCTCCCGGGTAGCGCCGCGACCTTCCTGCGTAACCTTGTGATCGCCAACCCCAGCACCGCCCGCCTCTTCGCTGAAGAGAGCTCCAAGGCTCTCGCTCTCAACATCACCTACAGCATCGCGTCTGAGATGCTCAGATCCGCAGAGCAAGCCATTGGCTCAAGTAACAACGACTGGGCTGCTAAGGCAGCTACCTCACTTCACCAGTCGTCGGCAAGGCTCAGCCAGGAATACACCATGCTGGCCAACGAATACGGCACCATGAACGACCTGGTCCGGGACTACTCTGCCCTGATCGAAAATACTCGCGTCGCTCGCTATACCCTGCGGGAGATGTCGAAGGGAGGAGGCCAGTAACATGTTCACCATCTACTCCATCGGTGACTCCGCCTTCCTCGAGCAGATCCTCATCGCCATTTCGATGATCACCGGAACCGGAGATTTTGAACAGATGGTGGCGGTGGGTCTGTTGATCGGTGTGCTGATCATGGCCTTCCAGTCACTGTTTCAGGGCGGCCAGAAGATCCCCTTCCAGCAGATCCTCGTCTGCTGGATCATCTATGCCTGTGCATTCGGCCCTTCGACCACGGTGGTGGTCGAGGACGCCTATACCGGTGATGCAAGGGTTGTCGCCAACGTTCCCGTTGGAGTTGGTGCTGCCGGGGGAATCATCTCGAACGTCGGCTACAGCATCACGAGGATGTTCGAGACCGGGTATGGGGCGATCGCCCCGGGGATCACGACCACCTACTTCGCGGATGCATTGAAGCTCCTCAACGACGCTCGGCGGTCCCTGGCTGACCCTGAGGTCTTCCAGGCCATCAATGAGGCTAATGGTGGCGGGCACGTCAATGTCCGCCAGTCGATCACGAACTATATTCAGGAGTGCACCCTGCTCAAGATCGATCGTGGTGAGGTCTCGATCGACGAGCTAATGCGCACCCACATCACACCCGCCATGCGGTTCAACTCTGCCGTCTATGGTACCCAGCTTTATGACACCCCCGGGAATCCCAATGGCTCCTACTACAATTGCAGCGATGGCCACATGGTCCTGGAGGCGATGCTCGACCAGCTTGGCGATAATCAGGCGCAACAAGCCGTTGCCACCGTTCTAAGTCGTGACCCAACCTTCATGTCTGTCAGTGGACAGATTACCGATGCCATGCAGGCCCTCGGCATTGCCGCGAGCCAAGCACAGAATTACATGAAGACAGCTATCATCGAGCCCCTCTACTACGATGCCGCTTCCGGGAAGTATCAGGAAATGCGGGACTACACGTCGGCGATAATGGTCAACCAGGCAATTCAGCAACGCAACACGCAATGGGCGGCTGAACAGTCGATGTTCATGAGCATTGTGAGGCCGATGCTGACTTTCATCGAGGGCTTCGTCTACGCCATCACGCCCTTCATGGCGTTCCTGATCGTGCTCGGCGGGTTCGGTATCAAGCTTGTGTCGAAATATGGCCAAATGCTGCTCTGGACTCAGCTCTGGATGCCTGTGCTCTCCATCGTCAACCTCTTCCTTTACATGTCGGCCTCCAACGAGATGGCCTCCTACAGCATGGATACCATGGGGCTGTACTCTTTCTACGCCCTCGATCGCTCAAGCGACATACTTGAGAGCTGGATCGCCACAGGCGGCATGCTCGCTGCGGCGACGCCGATTCTTACCCTAGTGTTGGTCACCGGTTCGTCCTATGCCATGACCAGCCTGGCGGGCCGGATGCAAGGTGCTGACCATGTGAACGAGCGTCAGTCGACCCCGGATATGATGACCAATGGCGCCGTCATGGCCAACATGCCGAGTGCTACTCAGGACCCCACTAGCGGCCTTCGTGCGACAGGCGCTGACCAGGCAGTGGGGTCATTGAAAATTGGTTCCCAGCTAAGCTCCAACCTGCAGTCCGCTGAGCAACACATGGAATCCGCGCAGCAGAAGTTCGGTTCCTCACTGTCGAATGCCATCACTGCCGGCGGCAACCAGACACAGTCTTACGAGCGGATGTCTTCACTGGGTAGCCAGGTCTCCAGCATGGGCGGGCAGTCATCCACGGCTGTGAGCGAGGCTGCGGCAGATTTCCGTCAACAGTATGGGATCGACGCCAAACACCAGCGTGCCATCGAGGGCGCCTTCGCGGTCAGTGGATCTATGGGGGCGGCCTGAGCCTCCCGGCCGGCCTTTTCAAGGCGGGCGCTGATGTCTCCAACATGACGAAGGATGCCGATACCAACAGCTACACCATGTCGCAGGATCAGGTAGACGGGTTCCTGAACAAGGCCGGTTTCTCAGAGCAGAACCGCGCCGAGCTGACCCAGGGCCTGACGGACAGCTTCGCACAGGCGAATAAGGACCAGCTGACGGCCACCTGGGGCGCTCAAAATGCCTCGCAGATCCAGACCAGTGCCGAAGAGGCCTCGTCTGCCAGCCAGTCCTACACCGAGATGAAGTCGCTGGGCATGAATTTCAGTAGCGACGAGTCACACGGGTATATGTACCTGTCCAACAATATCCTCGACCAGAACAACCCTGGGGGCGCGAAGCCATGGAGCAGCTTCAGACCTCGATGATGCATGCACCGAGCAGTGTTCGTGCTGAGGCCGCCCAGCGAGCTGATGTCCTCGAGGATGTACATGGTATGCCGAGCGCTAACGCACAGGTCGTGGCACAGCTCGAGGCCTTGAGCAATCAGAGCAACTACGACACCCCGCAGGAGTACATGGGTGCCTTCAATGACACCCTCCGCATCGTCGGTTCCGCCACCGGCCGTGATTTCGGTGCCGCGGCCGATGCCACCGAGAATCAGGGGCTAAGCAACTCGACGCCAGCAATGGACGGGCGCATCACGGACGAGGTTGGTTCTCGCATCCAGGGAGTTGGCGCCAGTCCGACGGGTCAGTCATCCGTCGGGGGCTTCCAGGGTCAGGCCATTAGCGCCAGACCCGATGAAGGCGCCGCTGCAGACCATAACGCCGACGTGCCACCGGTTATCCAGGATCACTTCGACGCGAGAACGGCACAGGTCGAGGGAGCGGCCGATGGCTTCTATCAAGATAAGGTTGAGCAACGCTTGCCAGAGGCGGAGCGTGTTCTGAACGCTGATGCCGGCGATCCCGGCAAGGCCGTTGCTCGCCAGGACAGGCTTGGACAGCTTATCGACAAGGCTGGCGAGGTTGGGGCCGACTTCATGATGAATCTGTCAGGCACCAACCCGATGGTGATGAACTCGATCCAGGAGAGGCTTGAAAATGGTGAGTCGCTGGAGAATATCCCGCAACTCAGTGATTACTCTGGCAGCGTCAGTGAAAAGGTGGCTCTCGCTGCCGTCGGTAGAGCCAATGGCGATAACTCGCACTTCGACGCCCTCCCCGCGAGGATCAGGCGCGTGTAATGCTTGCCGAGGCCGCCACGAACCTACAGGGTGCTGACTACCGTGAAGTCACGTCTGAGCAGCAGCAGATGGCCTACGAAGCGATGGAAGCGCATGCACGCCATGAACTCGGCATGACTCCCGCCGCTGCCCAACACTACGCGGCGCAGTTCGTGGATGGAGAGGAGCCGAGCGATACCGCGAACACGGTGAAGCGGCGATCCGAGATGAGTACATGCACAACACTGGGAAGACGCCCGAGCAGCTCACGGAGCAGGATCACCGAAACATCGAGAGCATCGGGGCCCGTGTGGCGAACGCCAGTCAAGCCGGTGCACAAGCCGCTTCCGTTATGGCCCCTGTTGACCGTTTCTATGACCTCCACTCCGGTGGCGCCGCTTTTGGTCAGGGTCACTCGGACATTCCAATTCAGCCGCTGGCTCCGCCACCAGCACAGGCTCCCGCAGAAACACCAGCCCCTTCAAACCCCAGCCCTGAGACGGCCTCGCCGCCGCGAAGCGCCGGTCCAGCGGAGCCGACACAACCCAGGTATGTTGATCCCGACGCGCCGACCACCGGCTACGGTGACAATGAACTGGTTCTGCCGACAGCCTCGACACGAAATGGAGCTAGCGCTCAAGACCATGGCGACCCCGATCAGATGATGGCGAGCCGTGACACCAACAAGTCCGGCGGAGGCAAGCCACCCGGTTTCGCCTGATCATCCATCCAGCAATGCAAATGGGAGGCCTCTGGCCTCCGCATTTGTGTTTAGGGGTGCTATCGCCCGTTGCTATGCCGTTTAGTCAAGCCCGCGACGCAGGGCCTTGGCTGTTGGATAGCCGCTGTAATGGAAGCCTTCAGAATACCCTTCCTCATCGAACGGCGAGCTCGCCATGCCCTTCCCACGCTTCGGGGCACCAGCCTCCTGTTGGTAGGTGACGATGAACAGCGATCCTACAGCCAGGAGCGCTGTGATGCCCCAGCCCAGCCAACCGATCTGACTGAACCCAAGCACCGGAAAGGTGTAAGTCAGGGTGCCAAGCATCCCAACCCAGAAGATGACAGCTCCCCACCTGCTGTAGTGGATGATCTTGGCAAGGGCGAGAAAGCCGTGGACGAAGGCCACCAGACCGACGACCACCGCCATCAGCATCAGGCCAGAGTCGTGATTTGAGGCGGAGTCCCAGAGAAACCAGGACATCGCACCGAAACCGGCCGCCCCGAACATCAGCTTGATAATGAGTTCCATGATGAATTCCTCGTGTGCTTGCCCTACCCTGTTGACTCCAGTATACCCAGATCACACACGACGCAAGCCCCCACGCTCGCCGAGGCACGCATTGGGCCTTGCACACTAGCGAAAAATCGCATACGGTTTCCTCCAAGCATGATTCCAGAAGCACACGCGGTTCGTCCGTGGTCATGCTCCACCGACTCAGATCGGTTCCTTCCGACGTTATACCTTGGTCGAATACTCTGTATAGGCCTTGTCCCTCTTTTGCCGCGCCCTGCGGCTACCTTGATCATTTCCATTTACAGGCATTCTACGCGGCTTGTTTGCGCGTACAGGTTTACCACCTGTTACAAATGTGGGGTTGTTGCCGCCCTTGCGATTCCGATAATCCATGTAAGAACGAGAGTTGGTGCTGCATTCCCGCCCCACTTCCCGTCCTTTTTGCACCGTGCGATTCCTGCACATCCAGCCGTAGGCTTAATAACTAAAATATAACCCGCTGCTGTCGGGCTAGGTAGGTATTGCCTTGAAAACAGCATTACGATCAGGCACTGAAGGGATACACACATGGCCTATTCCCAGATAGGCAGTCAGGCTTTTGCCTTGCTGCAACAAGCAGTTAGCGCCCCTTTGCGAGTGGGCAAAATGGGTAGCCTAAACAACGGCTATCCTCGTATGTCGATGGCTATTGGGCTCGCGCTTACCCTCACGGTGGCACCGGCAGCGAATAACCAGGCTGAAGCGTCTCTGGCCGGCACCATGTATGAGGCTCCTGCCCTTGAATACGACCTCGATCCGGTACTGCTCTACTCTGTCGCACTGGCTGAATCGGCACGGGGTGCTGACAGCCAACTGCAGCCGTGGCCCTACACGCTGAGGGTTTTGAGTGAGGCCGGGTTTTATGGTCAATCGCATGATGAGGCGGTGGAGCAACTCCAGCGGTATCTGCAAGACCATGGATCTGTGGATATCGGCATCATGCAGGTCAATACTCGCTGGCATGGGCATCGAGTAGAAGATGTCACACAGCTTCTCGACCCAGCAGTTGGGCTTCGAGTTGGCGCCGAGATTCTGCGTGAAGCCATCGATTCTGCCCCGGGTGACCTGGTCCTAGCCCGGATGTTGCACCGGGTCAGTCAGAAGTCCCCAGATGCCAGGCTCGGTGGGGATAAAAGGGATCTGGGGTGGAGTTTGGCTGCTTTTTGATCAAGTTCCTGTGCTCAGGGCGCACCTCCCCCACCCCCATGTCTTTTCTGTGCCGGGGACAGCACGCCGCGACGCTATCCCGGCACCAGCTTGCTGGCCAACATCAGGAAGAGGTCCTGCTCCGGATACTGGCTGTTCAACATCAGCCGAATGGTCCGTGTGTTGCGAGTGATGACGGCGCCGATCTTCAGCAGCTTCAGGCGGATGGTGTTGACCTGGGCTTGGGCGAAGGCGGTGCGCTTAAGGTAAATCCGACGCAGCCGCTCCAGGAGCAGGTAGGCCAGCCCCGAGAGCAGCAGTCGGTACTGATTGGACCACCATTGGTGGCAGCTGGTGCGGTCTGAGAACAGGAGCTGCTGCTCCTTGATGCGGTTCTCCATCTCGCCTCGGGCGCAGTAGCGGTGGTCGTAGAGCCACTCTGCGCTGCAGCCGCGCAGGTTGGTCACCACGTAGCGGGTGTTGAAGCCACGCCAACTGGTCTCGGATTTGACGACCACCTTTCGTCGGCGCTTCTTCCAGCTCTTGGCGGCGTACTCGATGAAGCCGAAGACTCGCTGCTTCTCACGGGTCTTCTCGAAGCGGATAGCTGACTCGTAGTCGATATCCAGGGCTAGCTTGGCCAGCCGCGGGTTGCCGGCGAGGCCGACGATGTAGTCGACACCGTGGCGCTCGCACCAACTGAGGATCAGCGGGCGGCAGAAGCCGCTGTCGCCGCGGAATACGACCTTTACCTCAGGCCACGCCTGGCGCAGCCGCCGAACCAGCAGGGCAAGAATGGCGCCGGCGTGGTGGGCGGCATCTCGGTAGGCCGGGCGAAGGTAGCTGACCAGCAGCTGATCGCCACAGAACACGAACAGCGGCAGAAAGATGTAGTGGTTGTAGTAGCCGTTGAAGTGCCGCCCGAGCTGCTGGCCGTGCACCCGGTCGTCGGTGGCATCGAAGTCGAGGTAGAGCGGCTTCTTGGGTGGCCGCCGGAACGAGCGGATGAACTGCTCGATCATTTCCTCGTGGATGGTGACCGCCCAGTCCCGATCGGCTTGCTGCTCGAAGCGACACAGCGTGGACTGGCTGGCCAGCACGCCGTCGGTATCGACGGCGGTCTGCAGGGCGATGTCGTGACGCAGCGCCTGGTGGTCGTTGAGATCCTCGTAGCCCAGCGCCAGGCCAAACACGCGCTGCCGAACCAGGGTTTCGGTGCGATGCAGGCAGCGTTGAGGATCGCGGTCATCACTCAGCCGGCGAGCGATAGCGCGGGTCAGGCCCATCTCGCGGTCGAGCTGCCGCAGCAGCAGGATGCCACCGTCAGAGGTGACCTCGCCGCCATCGAAGCTGGCGGTGATCTGACGGCCTTTGCAGCGTGGAAAGGTGGCGGTGGGCGTGGTACATTTTGTCATGGCGGCTGTGTCGGCTAATTCTTGGTTAGGCTCTTGAATTATAACCGATTTTCAGCCGCTTTTTTCATGCCTGGTGCAATATTCGGGCTAGGCCTCGGGCGCTACCATAACTGGGCTGACGAGGAACGAGCCCGCAATTATGGCCAGCGAATTCTGGCTATCTACAGGAACATCCGGGATGTGTTGGGGGAGCAGAATGAGCGGCCTCTCCATGTTCGGATACGATCAAGATCTCTGGGAGTGGGACCATACTCTCTGGCACCTGGTCCAGCAGTGCGCAAACCGCTCACCAGAGGAGACCATTCAGACCTTTGGTATTCAGCGCGAATACGCTTCTTTGGTAGCCGGCCTCTCACCCCGACAGGTAGAGCGTCTGTCTTCTGGGGTCATCGCCTCGTTCCAGCCAGTTTTCGATGAGGACAGCTTCATCGCACTGCTGGCGGAGCCGTATGACCCCTATCACTCCTTTCACGCCACTCACATGGCCAGCTCGAAGCCCATTTTTGGCTGTTAGTCAGCAAGGGCTCCCGGACCAGTCCGGATACGGCAATGCTCCGCTATGGAGTCAGTCGGCGTGTTGCCAAGGCTGCCGGCACAGCATCATCCAACCAGCTCAGACAAATCGCATCAAAACTTGGAACCGATTTCCAACTTCGGTTTGCCTCCAGCATTATCGAGGAGGTCGCAAATGCCAGCCCGCGCCTGGCACTTACAAAGCGGATGGCATACGCCATGACAAAATCCGCAGCAGTAACAGGATAACGCAGTAAAAACGCAGATAACCGAAAGATGCCGCTCGAACGGCACGACTGAAGGGTAAGAATCATGCAGCTAGGAACAGAACAGTTCGATCAGGTGGCCATGGCGCGGGACATGATCATGCGCGGCTACATCAACAATGCCGTAAAGCTTGAGACCCAGCTCTCAATGAAAACGATTCGCACGTTGCGTTCCAAGCTGACGGCCGAGGGGTTGGCGAAAAATCCACGGGGCAGGCAGATTCGTCAGGGTCAAAGCATCATCAAGCGTTCTGAGGATCGTGAAGATGTCACGATCCTGATGCTTGCATACCGGAACTACGGAGGAGAGGACATACTGCTGTCCGTCAATATCAACGCCCTCAACCTCGCATACGATACCTATGTCCTTGTGAAGTCAGAAATCAACCGTCATCCCGTAGATTTCGTCACTATCAACGACGCCTATGGCCTCGCCCAGGAGCTGCGTTCGGATGATGCAATGTTCGAGAAATGCGACTGCTGCGATCTCGAATTCTTTATTTCCATTCGCCAGGAGTGCTCAACCAAGTGTCCTTTCTGTGCTGGTCATCCGCCTCACCCGAGCGCTCGCGTAGAGACAGTCGTTGCATGATCTAAACGATTTCCGCGATATGGATCATGAGAAAGGGGCGCTACCTAGCGATACAGGTAGCGCCCCTTTTTAACGTCCGTAGGTGCCATCAACTACCGCGATTGTCGCCCTGGCTATTGTCCGGGGCAAGCATCCCTGCCTTACCCATCAGTCGATGAGAGCTACTGCGTAGAGGGTCTGGCCTGTCACCTCCTGCCGGCCCCGTCGCATTCAGATCATTCCCTGCAGCTGCTCCTGAAGGCCCTGCAGGTTCGGAGGATGGACTAGACCCCATGGCCTCGCCCCTATCATCCGATGCCGAGAGAGGTACATCTGATGCCTGGCCGGTAGGCATGACCTGTGACTCCTGGGCGGAAGAGGCCTCTGCTTGTCTGCCCTGTTGTGAAACCTTCCGCTTGGCTCGTTTCGGCCTTGAGGTGCCTCCTGTTGCCGCCGCGGCAACTACATCAACCCCAAAGCCTCAGCAAGCAGGCCTTGCTGAGCCAGGAATCTGAGCCGCTCGCAGCGATCTCTTCTACCAAGACTCTCGAGTTCCTGGTACAAGCTCGGGTGGACCTTCTTGTCTATGCGGACGCGACAATTTAAGGCCATAGAGTCTTCTTGAGCCATGATCGTCTCCGGGTGGTCAGCTACGGTCAAAGTGCGCTAGTTCCAGCAATGAAATATCCATCAGCAACGGCATGGACATGATCTTGCGGGACAAAAATGCGTGCCTTGTTGAACGCCTCCTTGGCAGCCTCACGATAAAACTCGGCACCGCCTCCCGCAATAATTACGACATCGGCAGTAACACCATCGAGACGAATAGTATTCTTGAGCTTCTGAATGGCAGTCGAACCAGATTCATATCCTGCACGTCGCAGATACTCTTCTAACACAACCTTTTCAGACATGTGCATGATAAAACCCCGACCAAGCCGGACTGCCTTCTCAAGATTATGAATCTGAGGAGGTGTCGAATAGTCCTTATGGATTTCATCAGCGACCCGCTGGAGGATTCGTGACATGGCTTCCAGAGAGGTTCCAGCGGACCCGTAGCGAATTGCGCCTTCATCAAACGTCACGTAATCCACTGAATAGAATCCTGGATCAATTACTATGCAACGCCCGAACTCGATGCGCTCCATGATCTCTGGATCATCGATGGTATTGATCGCATGGTAATACGCCCCACCCGGTTGGGGTAAGACAGTAACCTTTTTAACATTTACAGTCTTCCTAGGTGCGATCTGGTGCTCGCCCTCCATTATCTTGCTAAGACGATTCCTATATTTTACGTCCATGAAGTGATTGACCGGGAGCCCAGTCACGAGATGATCTATTTCGCTCATCCCGGTTTTTGCAAGCGCTGCAAAGAAAAGTGCCTTATAGGGTTTGGAGTCGATGTAATCATCCCCGAGGATGCGCTCCCAGGAATCGAGAGAAGCAGGCTCAACTCCTGCAAAGTATGATTCACCATCAATAACGACCTGGATTGGCTTGGCAGCCCCTGCTGCTCCACCCGCCATGTTTCCTCCAGGGTTATTAGAAAACTGAGCCGTCGGAGCGGCACCTGCTGGCATTATGACGCTTTTCTTAACACCACCCTCCTGGTAAACCATCTTGACGTTAGAGTAGCCAATATCAAGACCGACGACGCTACCTTGTGACATGTTCGCTCTCCTCATGGGAAGTTATGCATCTACATCATTTCGAGTGCCATGCACTCGCGCTCTCACACCAACAACTATATAGCACCCGATGAATTTAGCAACATCATAGAGCCGCTACAGCATCCCTGTGGAGACCATCGAAGCACGCAAAAGCCTGCTTCCACGTACGCCTCAGCGTCCATTCAGAGCACATTGTACTGCCTGTCCAGAGCTCATACCCTGCAGCACAGCGTCCTTTAAGAGCCGTTCCAGGGTGAATGCCTGTGTGCGATGACAGCTGTGCTTCCTGGTGGCTGCCCCGTCTCCAGGGTGTGATCCGGGCCATCGCGACGCTTGCCAGCCCCCTTGCCAGCCAGCCACCTAAAAGCCCGCCCCACACGACTTCAAGCCCCTGTTCCGGCAGCTTCTGCCTTGCATACCTACCAATTTGGTGGATATACCTGGAGGTAGTGGCAAGTCTACCAATTGTTGGTAGACTGCTTGCGAATTAGTCGGCGCTGCATTGCTCCGCTCTTGAGGTAGACATGAGTCGTCTACCAAGAGATAGGTATGGGTGGGAAATGGGCGACAGCGGCCACAGCCAAAGAGGGGGTGGAGTGTGGTAAGGACTGAGGTGTTGCGACGCGTCACTGAGGAGGGTTCGTCCTTAGAGGACAGCGCGCTGAAGCTACCGGACATCGGGGCATCGTCTACCACGGCGATCCAGCAGCTTGAGCAGCTGCTCGAGCACGAGTTCTATGCGGCGGCAGCACATGCCCGCCTGATCTGCGATGCGTACTGGAGCAACATGCAGGACGAGCTTGCATCAGGTGCTGAAGACGCAACGCTGCAGACGCGTGTACGTGTCATCGACGGGACGCTGCAGGCGGTATGGATGCGAGCGACAGGGCCGGCACGCTCGGGTCCGTCGAAGGGACGGTATTACGCGAAGCAGCTACCGAAGGGTACGGCCAGTAATAATCCCAACTACAGCAAGGCAACATTCACACGCTGCCCGTCGTGGGAGAAGGAACTTGCAGAGTATGTTGAAGGTCATTATGCGAAGCAGCGAGAGCGAGCGATGATCCTCACCCAGATGCGCAGATTGATGCGACGCTACAAGAAGGTGGTTGATCAAAGCTACGAAGATTATAAGTAACCTGGGGAGTGCCTGACATGACGAAACATCACGTTGCATCATCGCGACATAGCGTTTCTGCGACAGCGCTTTCTAACTCTTCGGCTAATGCAGGTGACATGTCGATCCAGAGGGCTATGAATATTGAAGCCGGTAATCGAGAGCATGCTCGATTCGACGCAGAGGTTCGTCGCCACATGCAGGATGGGGTCTCATCCAACCTCAAGTATCATCGTTTCATGGCACTTGTTACCGGCGCTGCTGCCTGCATCCTGGGCTTTGCTTTTGTCACCACCATGCTTTGATCTTCGAATCATAGCCGCGAAACACCGCACTGAAGCGTAATGACATCAAGGGGCTATCGTGTTGCCCCTTTTGCTATTCCCCTCTTACGCCTGACTGAGTTGATGGTTACCTGACACTTAGTGCCTCACTTCTAGCAAGACCGCCCTCCCCTCCTCTTGTATTTGATATCGCCGCGGTCTTTATGATCGGTGCTGTTCAGGAGCCACCTTATCCCAGCCCTAAGACCACAGACTGATAATTTCGAGTGCCTTCGTGTGGAACAAGGACACCATGATAGCTGTTTTGGTGCTCTAAAAGCCTTAGCGGGCATATATAACAAGGAGCCAACTACGCCTGAGGCAACATAGACGCAGGGCACCGGCATCGTCAGGGGAATACGCAGGGACACTGATCTAAATAGCACCGGTGAGACATTACCCGTCATTAGCAGAGGTTGCCCGAATAATGATTTACTCTCGTTGCCATGACGTGACGTTGAGCGGGTATGTAGGGTTTCACGGGATTCATCTACTTGTTGATTTTATAAAGAGCGCGGAGTGGGTGATTGATATTTCCCGAATGAGCGCGACGGGAAAGCACACTCCCCAGGTGAGTCGTCAGTCACCGATCGCGATAAGGATCTGGCACTCCGCCGCGGTGGCAAATTCCCCACTCAGCTCTCGAATCCGGCCTTCAGGAAGGCGCCTGTGAGCGACGATCTCCACTGCAGCCGACCTCTGCCCTACCCTACCGCCAGGAACGCTCCTACGGGCCTTGTAGCGCGAATACGCGGCCTCCGGCGTTAACACGGTTCACTGACGGTTCGAACACGGCTTATCGCCCCTCCTCATGGTTCTCCCTGGTCGTCTGGGCCTGTCTCGTCGGCACCTCCAGCAGGTCCGTTCGTATCGCAACCGAGCACTTCCTGTCCTGACCGGTCATCGAGGTGACAGCGATCAGCGCAGGGCCTTTGGGCCATGCTGGCGCCAACAGCCATGTGTCGGCGCTCCATCGAGCACTGCGGCACCCCTCCCTGTCGACCACCGTCGTTCCGATGCGCCATCGGCACACCGCAGCGCCGATGCAATCCACCACCCTTCGCGACGACGTACCGCGACATCGCACCCGGCGTCACACCAGGACAACGCAGAGGACGTCACGAAGTGCCGCCGCATGCGGCCCCAGCGACCACACGAGGCCTGTACCCGCGCATGGGTCGGTCGCGTCATCGCACCTCAGGCCCACGGCAACGAGCGATCGCTGCAGGTGCTTCACGCTTGAGTCGAATTCGTGAGGCGCCGGCACTCCCCGGGATGGGATCAGATCAACGAACCCGGCAGCACTGTTCGCCCAGGTACCGACACTGGCCCCTGCCTGAGGAGGCCGACTGCAGCTCGTGTACTGATCGGGGTGAGACAGGAGCTGCTTCGCGCTCAGCAGCGACGTCCAGTGGCAAGGGTGGTCACCCGCGACACCAGCTCGCACTGGCCCGGACATTGGCACGTCGGCACAATTCGCATCGCCACCCAAACCTCTGCCGCTGTAACGACGGAGCACCTCAGCTTCAGGGAATGTTCTCACGAGACGCAGCGTTATCACCTTGAGCCCCTTCCCCGCCAAGGCTATCCACAGATTGCGTGGACAAGGCTGTGGAATACGCTGTCACGACAGACCGGTAAGCCTTTGCTGCTGCATGGACAATCCAGGCACGCTGCATTCTCGTGACACGCTGGTCAAATATTGATCGCTTTTCTTCCCTAGTAGCCACCACGCTCACTGGCGGCGAGCCTGTCATCACTTCGTTCGCAGTCACCATGTAGTCGATCGCGACGCGCCTCCTCCCACGCTCCCGATCACGGTTTCACCGTGTGTTTCGATGGGCCTTCAAAAGCCGCTGTAGCATCCATAGCTACTTGCCAAAGCGCCCTTCTGTCACGTGCCGGCATTGGCACGCCGCGCCAGCAACCTAGAGAGCCGCTGTAGCGTCCATCCAAAGCCGTTATGCGTCGTCGGAACAAGCCGGCATACGCCCACGCGCTTCTCTCTGTGCGAGATTCGAAAGATAGAGCCGTTGTAAAGCCGTCAGGGAATCACCCCTCGCGTCGATTTGCGTGTTTCGGGATACCTCGTAAGGTGCAGCAATGGAGCGTAGCGGCGCAGTAACGTCTTTAGAAAGCCGCCAAGAGGACAATAGTGAGTGATACTGGCGGTGGAGCCATGGAAGGGCGGTGATAACCCTTCACCACTGAGTTGGTCGGCCATAACAAGACCGTCAGAGCCGCTACATCATCCATGCAGAGCCGACAATAGCACCATGGAGTCGCCGGACTCCCGCTCCACACGAATACGAACCAAAGACACCGTCTTGTGTGTCCCTACAACGTCCCCTTAGCGGCCCTAGAGAGCCCCGGGAGGAAGCCTATATGAATGCATCTATGACCCACACTGATCGCCAGTCCGACTGGCTCGACGAGCTCGAGTGTGCCCTGCTGGCGCTCGATGACGCGCCAGTTGAATGCGACGGCATGACCTACGCCCTCAGTCTTCTGCTCACGGACGCGGGCATCCCTCACCGCGCCTACTGTGGCTATGTTCGCGACAGCCGACGCCAGGCGGTCGTGAGCCCCCACTGCTGGATTGCCCTCGACAGCGGAGACATCCTCGATCTACGCCTGCGCATGTGGCTGGGCGACCACGACGAGATTCCGCATGGGGTGGTTCCGGTGCGTGACCAAGCCTGGCTGGAGTACCAGGGCCACCGTATCCATGGAGCACCGCTGAGCCGCTCGATCCTCAGCGTCATGACGGATGGGCGCATCGACCAGGTACGCCTGCCACCGCCGCCACAGGAGAATCGCCATGGGACCTGAACTGTTCACCCTGTTCCTGGTGCTGGCGCT
Source organism: Halomonas sp. E19 (assembly GCF_052439355.1). Taxonomy (NCBI): domain Bacteria; kingdom Pseudomonadati; phylum Pseudomonadota; class Gammaproteobacteria; order Oceanospirillales; family Halomonadaceae; genus Halomonas; species Halomonas sp. E19. The sequence goes on from NZ_JBNFWU010000002.1 coordinate 182,634, forward strand.
GGGAGTCACGCTGATCGACGCGATCAGTCGCCGCGTATTCGGCAAGCGCGTCCACTGGACCGCCAGGGAACGCATGCCGCGGGAGCTCCAGCTGAGCCAGCTGGTGATGTCGGAGTCGCCAATCCGTACCCAGACCCCGGTCGCGCTGCATGGCACGCCAGACCAGGTGTTCCTCAACCACAAGGGCATGCTTATCCCGGTGGACACCAAGCTACGCCGCGACGCCCGGACGACGTCCGCAGATCGGCTGCAGCTCTCCGTCTACGGCACGATTCTGGCGCATACCCGCCCCGAGCCCGTCGCCGGCTACGGCTATGTCCGCATCATCACCGCCGGGAACCGCCCCGGTACCGCAAGGTATGGCTGCTCCCCGAAAGCAAGGTCATCGCCAAGCAACGGGCCATGCAGCAAGCGGCGGCTAGGACATGAGCGCCCTCCCGGTACTTACGTGTCACAGAGCCCTTCAAGGGCACGTCCAGACCCCTTGCGTATTGGTGGATATCCGTATCATCGAGGACAAGAACCCAACAAGCGGATCGACACCTGAAATGCGGCTACTGAACACATTGCTGGAGGATCAGGGGCCGGAGGTGCTGGAGTTTGTTGACGAACTCCTGGAGCGCAAGAACGGGCTGCTCGACTACCGAGTTCAGCAGGCATCGTTCACCGACATGGCGCTGTGGGGTGTCGATGCAGAGCAGTGGAGCCTGGCCAAGCGAGCCGTCGCCGTACAGCGGCTACACGAGCGACTCACCGCGGCGTTTCCCTACGTCACCCTGAGTCACCAGAAAGGCCTGCAGGCGACGACGTCGGGCCAGTGGTTCTGCATCGAGGCCGGCGAGAGGCTTCGCCCCATGGTGATCACCACCTGGCTTGGCCGAGACGTCGACCTGATCGACGAAATGACCTTCAGCCAGATGGTCCAGGCGCTCCCCAAGGGGTGGACGCTGATCCTGCAAGGCCGGAGAACGACACAGAACATGATCGCCAGCGCGGCTGGCCGGAGGGTAGAGCAATGAGCACCAAGGACACTGCCAGCGACGAGCGTCTGGAATTCACCGAAGCCGAGCAGGAGGCCTTCAGCCGCTGCGCGACGCTGACCCTGCTCGCCATCGCGCTGCAGGTGCTGTTCTTTCCGGACCTCGGGATGTGGGCGGCAGCCGTGATCGGCGCCTGCGGCACCGTGCCGGTCATGCTGGCCTATGGCCGTAACAAGCCCCTGCTGTTCGGCGTAGCGATCGCCACAATGGCCGGCATCGGGGTCCTCGCCCAAGTCATCTACGGCCTGTTCTACCGTGCCGCGTTTGGCGTTTTTGAAAGCCTGCTGGCGCTTACCTGAACCCATGAAGAAGGAAGACCTCGTGTCCGAGTCAACTACCACCACCAGCAAGACCCTACCGCTCGCCCTGGGAGCCGCGGTGGGGTCGGCCTTATTGCCGCCATCGGCTACACCGCCTGGAGTGCCAATCTGAAGGCCGATGACACTCAGCAGGCTGTTGCGCAGCTGACTGATGCCGTCACCACCCTGGTCGAGTCACAGTCCAGAGCCCAGCAGTTCTCCAGCCAGGAAGCGTTCCAGGAAGCGGTAAGCGCCTCCATCCGCGCTCATGCCGAAGAAGCTCGGCAAGCGGAAGTGGATGCCCGGTACGCCCCCTATGAAGCCGCTGCCGAGGAGACGCCCGAGGGACAGTGGATCTACGGCAACCTCGACGCACGCTTCACTCTCGTCGAGTACGCCGATACCGAGTGCGGCTACTGCAAGCGGTTCCATGGGACGCCCAAGTCCATCGTCGACGGCAGCAATGGCAACGTGAACTGGGAGTACAAGCATCTGACCGTGCTGGGGGAGACCTCGGTGATTCAGGCCCAGGCCGCCGAGTGCATCGGCGAGCAGCTCGGCAACAAGGGGTTCTGGGTCGCGGTACAGGAGATCTATGACAAGACTGGCAGCAACGGCACGGGTGCCGGCAACCTCACCAAGCTCGCGGCTAGCGTCGGAGCTGACGAAAGCACGTTCCAGAGCTGCATGGCAGAAGGGCGGCACCGCGACCTCATTGACCAGGAGACGCAAATGGCGCGTTCCCAGGGCATTACGGGTACGCCGGCAACCATCGTGGTCGACAACCAGACTGGCCAGATGCAGCTGCTGGCTGGCGCCCAGCCGGCTCAAGCCTTCATCGCGGCCATGAAGGGGTTGGTCGCCAGAGCCGCTGAAGAAGGGGAGGGCTGATCATGGCCCTGCCTATCCCGCCCGTCGGTCTAGCCATTGCAGTAGGGGTATTTCTGATGCGCTCTTCACTCAGCGGTGTCGTGCTCGGCGCGATCTTCACCATGGCGGCGTTCCATCTATGGCCGGAGATGATGCAGACGCCTTTCGCTTGGGTCGGCCAGGGGCTTCAGGCTATCGGCCTCCAGTAGTGATCGCTGTCTCACTTCATCTACCGAACACCTCTCGGCAGTCCCGGGAGGTGTTCCGCATGCGGAACACCTCATCGCCACGATGGGATAGTGCGAAACGGGTGACGGCCCGCTTCCGGTGTTCCGCATGCGGAACACCTCAACGTCACGATCGCAGGGTAAAGGGGCGGGAGAGGACCTGCCTCTGATGTTCCGCATGCGGAACACCTATGCCACGTGAAAACACCACGATCCCTGGCCACCGCGCCAGGGGCCATGACATGTCGTGTTCCGCATGCGGAACACCTGGGATTCATCCATGTGCGCAATGGTCTCGCCCATATCGCATCGCCACCAGAGGCTTACGATCATGACTATCCATAGCCCTTCACCCCTCAGATGGGTCGCTGCTGCCTTGCTGGCGCTGGCGGCCTCTCCCGCACTCAGCCAGACCTACGAGGGGCGAGTCACCCATGTGCTGTCGGCAGATAGCATCCGAATCACGGTCGTCACCACCTGCCTCGAAGCGGGCTGCCCCGAGCTGGGAGACTCGCTACGGGTCGAGATGTCCGAGATCGATGCGCCTGAGTCGGGACAGCCACACGGAGACACCGCCAGCGACGCGTTGCTGACGCGGCTCCACGAAACCGTGGTGACAGTCATTCAGGAAGGGACGAGCGAGCAGGGACGACCGATCGGGCATCTGTACCTGGATGGCGAATGGCTGAATGGCTGGGCCGTCAGCGAAGGCCATGCCTGGGTCCATGCTCCTTCCGCCCAGACCAAGGCGCTGCATGACCTACAGAATGAAGCGCGGAGACAGGGCCGAGGCCTGTGGGCGGGCCAGGCCCCGGTTCCACCGTGGCAGTGGCGTGAGGGGACCAGAACAGCCGCCGGCAATGCCGCATCGCCCGAACCGCCGAAGGAGGGTTTCAGCCAGATAGCCCCCGGAGCGGTGGATGGCACTCAAGACCTGATGCATGGCGCGACGCGTGCCGAACCCAACGGATAAGGAGCCAGTTGCCATGTCGCGCCTCCGCCTGCTCTACCTGGGCCATCGTTATATGCCGATGCGACCCGATACTCTCCTGATCATGACGGTCATGCTCGTCATCATTGGGGCCGGTGCCATTACCCTGTACATGGACATCGAGCAGCCAGCACTGCTGACGGTGGGGGTTGGCCTCGTCGTGACAGCGCTCCAGGTTGCGGTCATGATCCGTTTCCCGGGTATTGCCGACGGCCTTTCCTGGAGCGGTCTAATCATCGAAGAGCTCAAGTCCACCCGAGGCGTGATGCCCGGTGGCGACAGGGGGCTACCCGACGCCGCATCGTTCGGCATCTCCAGGAGCACGGCGATGTTCCTGATGAGATTGTGCGACGCTGGTTGAGCGCCTCGCGAGCGTAACCGCTCGGCGCCGCTCCCCGCAGCGCCTGTGTCAACAACTGTCACACCGTTGACGGGCAAGTTTCCGATCCCACCGATTAATACTATGATAACTAAGTGACAAGTCAGATCTGACTAATATTATTTCAAAAACGCCCATGAAGGGCATCAGTGAAAGGCACGTCAAGCGTCAGCGCTGCTAGCGTGGTAGATACCTGCGACCGATGGTCGCGCACGCCAGGAGTGCAGGCATGAGCCTTTCAGCAAAACATCGTGTACTGGACAACTTCATCCGCGCCTACCGCCTTCACCACGGCCGCGAGCCGAGCATCAGTGAATCGAAGGGCTACCTCTGGGTAGATGGCCGTGGCGGCTATCTACTCGAGGAAGTTGAGGATATGACCGCGGCCCTTCAGAGGGACGCATCAGGAAGTGCTGCTGCCAGCATCTCAGCTGGGGCACACTGAACCAAGGATGGCAGCCAGTGCCTAAAGCCGCGGAGACGGCCTATGAAGAACGAACGCCCCGATAGAGCGCGTCGATCATCGACAATCGAGAGAGCCACCATGCCCGCTAGTTTCTTACAGGAAATGGCCTATCAGTACCTGACCGATAAGGAAACGCGTGATCGCGTTCAGGTATGGCAAGCCTTCCGGCAACACAGCGATGCAGAGCTGGCTGCTCAATGCAAAGAGCGCCTGGGCCTGGAACGTTCACCATTCTCGACCCAGGAGCTCACAGAGGCTTTCGCCCAGCTGCGCGTCGCGAATGCCGGCGACCTGGGCGTCTATGCCCTGAAGCTACTAGGAGGAGGCAACCTACCTCTTCGTCCTAGGATCTCACCGAGGCCAAGCGCGTCCAGCTGGCCCTGCTTGAGGTGTTCGCAGCCCGAAGCCTCGCCGCAACCCAGAAGCAGGGGCTGACCAACACCAGTTCCGCCATGACCGAGCTGATGGGCATCTTCCCCGACACTCCAGCGCCAGCACCGGCGCTCTCGTTGGCCGATATCGCCGACAAGTACAGCATGTCACCGGATGAGCTGGAGCAGGCAGTGGCTGCAGAGGAAAGGGCGCTTGCACGGCGTCGCGATGACATCCATGACGCCCACTACCCGGTATTTCAGCGGTCTTCGGTCGTTTCACTGCATTGATGCTGCTGATCAGGTGTTCCGCATGCGGAACACCTCTCCTCGTACCTGAAATCCCGTATTGCGGCTCGAAAGAACAACTCATTTGATGCTGACTTGAGCCATCATCCCAGCTTCGCCCTCACATCCCTCCGTCCCCACAGGTGTTCCGCATGCGGAACACCTGTGGGGCTTGGCAGTGCCTTTCGTGAAATTCATGCCTTCAGGCCTTTAAAGGCATTACCACCCCCTTGCATCTCTGCCGATATCCGTAAAGTAGGGCTGACGCCCACCATGAGTGGCCCTGATCTGTGCGGAGGCTTAGGTGAACCGAGACGTGCCCATCGCTGAGCGTGACCCGGTCGTGCATGTGCCGTGCTCCTGGCAGATGCCCGATCCCGAGTGGTCCCCCTATCCGCCTGACGTCGATGCCATACGCGCCGCCGGCGGACAGGCCTATTACTGGGTGCGTGGCTGGAACTTCGTAACGCCGGTCATGGCTGAGGTGGTGCTGATCACGCACAGCGATCCACCCGAGCAAAGCGTTATCGTCCGCCGCGTGGGGGAGCAAACCCTGGATGAGCCGGCCAGAAGCCCGCGGTTCACCAACCTGGAGCTGCTCCCCAACTGGCATCCCCTGGAGTGGGCAGGCCCTGTCGCCGGCGCCAGCTGCCGCCAAGCGGCAAGGCATCCAGACGTTCCATCGTGTCACCAGAACGCGGGAGGTGAAGCATGATCGATTGGTTGAGTCCCATCCGCCTCACCGGGACCGGTGACGAAGAGGGCGCCTTCGACAACGCCATGACGGAAACCGAGATCGCGGCGGTGGCGGATCAGTGGCTTCGGCAACACCACTGGGAGACCTACCCTGAGGTGGTCATCGAGACCTTCCCGGGACGGCCTGACATCATCGCCACTCGCGCCAGCATCTGCCAGGTGATCGAGTGCAAGCGCTCCCTGACCCTGGGTGTCGTCGAACAGGCCTCTCGCTGGCGCAGGCAGGATCGCCCGGATCAGACGGGCATGCCGCATCTGATCTGGATCGTTGTTCAGCGCAGCCGAGGGCGTCGCAACGACCTACTCTGCCATCTGATCCGCGAGTTCGGCCTAGGCCTCATGACCATCGAGAAGACTCCTGCGCTGCACTTTCGGTATAGCGACGAGGAGGAAGTGCGCCCCCAGGAGTACCGGCTCCATCAAGAGATCTGCCCCAGGCTCCAGCCCGGATCTCGACGTGCTGCCAAGACGCTGATGGCCCACCTCAACCCCGACATGCGCATTGCCACGCCCGGGGCCGGGGCGGCGAAACGACCTTCATGACCCCCTTCAAGCGGACCATGGCCGCCATCGAGCAGCTCATGGCTGACGGCAAGGAACACCACATCGACCACATCCTCGAGTGGCTCAATACCCGCGGGGGACACCATTACGCCACCGACCGCAGTGCCAAGTCGGCATTGCCCGCCCATCTGGACCGCCTCGGGTACCGCCGCACTCGCGACTATGGCCCCTGGTTCGCACACCCTGAAACCAAGAAGGAAGCACTCGCATGAGCAAGCCGATCCCCAAGCCGCTGGTGACGTTCGACCTGGACGCCTGCCCCGACAACCTCCGCACGCAGCTGGAGGCTTGCATGCTGGGCTCACCGGAGGGAGCCATTGTCACGCTAAGCCCCACCCTCGACGCATCGAACCGGAAGATCGCCCAGATCGAAGAGAGCCGTCGGGCCATGTCGGTCCTGCTTTGTCAGTGGCGCGATGCGTATCGCCAGTTGCTGGATGCCGAATCGGAGGAGTGCGGAGGCCTGGCGCCCATCGACACCGTCCCGGCAGCACTTCGCAAGCAGCTCGACGACCTGGATCGCGCCACCGCCCAGGGGTATCCGTTGCCTTGAGGAGCATTCCCAATGAAGGTCTCGACCAAGCACTGCTGGGACTGTGGAAGTGATGTTCTCCGACTGTTCCGGAGCACCAACGAGAAGGTCTGCCACGCATGCGGCACGGTGATGCCCTGGTACATCGAGGAAGGGCAGAAGCCGTTGCTGAGCGCGTCGCGGGATGGCGAGCCGGTGCTCCGAATGCCGCCAAAGGCCGTTCAGCGACACGGGAGGGCGTCATGAACTCGCGCCGCCGACGCAACAAGAAGGATGATTATGTCGTGCTGGCGCTGTTCACCTTGGCGCGGCACACCCCTTGGTGGGGCAATGTGCTGGTCGCGATCGGGGTCTACCTGGGGCTCACCTGGGCCGCATCGTCGCTGAACAACGCCGATGGGCTAATGGTGAGCTTCTACACGCTGCTCGCCCGGCTGGCACAATACGGCAGCTACCTGATTCCCGCGCTCTATGGGATGTATGCCCTGGTTCAGTTGATCCATGGCGCAACCGCTGCACGCCGGCAGCAGGCCTATGACGTCCATCTAGCATCATATCTCAAGTCACCCCAACAGCATTGCGCCTCAGGGGACTCGCCGCGCCAACAGGCCATTCTGGCGGCGACCAAGTCAGCCCAAGAGCGAGTGGGCCAGTTGATCCATGGCGCAACCGCTGCACGCCAGCAGCAGGCCTCGGATCTTGCGTCATCCCTCACGACGACCAACCAGGGGCCAGGACCCTCAGGGGACTCGCTGCGCCAGCAAGCCATTCGGGCGGGGACCAAGTCCGCCCAGGAGCGAGAGGCGGATGATGCCGTCAGCCGGGTAGGGCTCGAGTCCATTTTCGGGACACCCTCGACCCTGCTGCCCGGCGATGGCCGCAACCTGTCCGAGACGCTGATGGAGCAGGGGGACGCCTATCTCCCCCAGGCGACCCTGCTCACCGACGCCGAACGGCGGGCCTACACCCAGCTGCGTCAGCTCTACGGGGAGTCGGTCCTCATCTGTCCCAAGGTACGCGTTGTCGATGTCATCACCCCGAACACCGCCATCCACCCGCAGCGGTCGCGCACCTTCACGTCGCTGTTCCGGCAGCTGTCCCAGTGGCATCTGGACTTCGTGCTGGTCGACCCCGCGACCTTTCAGATCCTCTGCGCCCTGGAGCTCGATGACAGCAGCCATCAACGCGCCGACCGCATGAAGCGCGACCGCATCCTGAATAGCGCCTTTCTCAGTGCAGGTGTCCGCCTGGAACGCCTGACCTTCCGTAACGCCGAACTGCACGCCACACCTGTCACGCAATGAAGGAGAACCCCATGTGGTTCAAGACAGCCATCCTCTATCGTATTCACCAGCCGCCCCAACTGGCGGCCGACGCCCTCGCATCCGCCCTCGAGGAGCATGTGAGCCACCCCCTGGAGGGGAACAACCCCAAGCGCATGGGCTGGACGGCACCGGCAGGTCGCAAGAGCGACATGCTGCTGCACGAACTCCAGGGCCACCGCTTGATGACCGCCCTGCGCCAGGAGCGCCTGCTGCCGGCCAGTGTCGTTCGTGAAGAGGTCGAAGAGCGTTGCGACGAGATCGAGGAGCGCGAAGGTCGCAAGCTGCGCCGTCAGGAGCGCCTCACCATCAAGGAACAGGTCATCGAGGAACTGTTGCCTCGGGCCTTCGTGCGCTCCAAGAAGGTAGATCTTTGGTGGGACACCCGCCGCGACCTGCTCTGCGTGAATGCCGGCAGCCGCAAGGCCGCCGAGGAGGTACTGGACCTGCTGCGTGAGACCCTGGGCAGCCTCAAGGTGACCCTGCTCGCCACCCAGGAGCTCCCGGTCAGGGCGATGACCCGTTGGCTCAGCGAGCCCGACAGCCGTCCTGCGTGGCTGCTCCTGGGCGACCAGGCCCAGCTCAAGTCAAAGGGCGACGACGCCAGCTTCACGGCGCGTCAGGCCGATCTGGAGGGCGACGAGGTGCGCTCCATGGTCGAGGCCGGCAGGCAGGCCACCAAGATCGCCATCACCCTGGAGGGGCAGGCCTCACTGGTGCTGCAGGACGACTTCACCTTCAAGAGCCTGCGCTTCGATGATGCGCTGCTCGAGGAGGCCAACAACGCCGAGGATGACGACGACGCGATCATCCGCCTGGAGACCGACTTCGTGCTCATGGCGGACGCCCTGGCCCACCTCATTGAGCAGATGCTTGCCGCCCTGGGGGTGAAGCCAAGGCCACGCCGGCAACGGCTGAGGCGTCGCAGGAGAGTACGGCAGGGGAGGGTGATCCCAGCGACTCCCGGGGCGCTGCTGACGAACAGGCGCCAGCGGGCAGCGGCGACGATGCGGTAGCCACTGAGCACGCAGAGGTGTCCGCATCTGCCTCCTTGCCCAGTGATGACGCCGTCGGTCGAGTAGGCGGCGAGACCGGTCCTCGAGACGCGCTCGATGCCACGTCAGAACAAGACGAGGAAGCGACCACGCACGCCTGAGCAGAGGGCCGGCCCGGCGCCGTGCGGGACCGGCCCTCGAACCCGGCGCGAGGCGGCGCGGCAGGACACCACGACACAGGGAACCGAGGACTTCATGACATGGCATCGAGGTCATCCCGGCAGCGGGCAGGGTGTTCGATCCGCATTGGCACGAGGCCGAGGCCCTGGACACCGAGGCGGAAGCGCCCAAGAACCGGGTGACCCGAGTGCTGCAGACCGGGTACCGCCATGGGCAACGTCTGCTGCGGCCGGCGAGGGTATAGAATCGAGACTGCGTGGCCCCACAGCCAGTGCCGAGACTGCCGACACTCTGCTGAGAGCTCACCTGGTTCTTCATGCCCCCCAAGGGCACTCCCCATCCCTCCTTGATGCCGTTGCCGCTGGCATGATGGCGCCAGCCGAATCTAAGGAGACTGATATGCCAGACGCTTGTACCTCTGACAGACCCCTTCGCTGGCACCGGGGAAAACTGATCAGCTACGAGGTGAGCGGGGACATCCAGCACGACATTCCCTACGTTGAACATATCACCAGCCTCAGAGCTGCCGTCGCCATCGCCAAGGAGTATGCCGGGATGGTCCCTTGGCAGAGTTGCCGGGTGGCCAGGCGCATCAGCCTCCGGCAGCACAACGGCACGACGGAACAGAGCGCCAGCATGCCAGAGAGCTCCAGGCTGACACACTTCTGGGAGGTCCTCAGCGATGGGTCAGTACACCTTGATCGCGAGTTCCCGATGCTCCCGTCGGGACGTCAGCGTCAGCTTGTGCGCCAGGGGCTCAGCCTCTGGTTAGATGCGGTGCCCGATTACACGGCCATGCGCCGGGGTAGGGCAGGGGCAGAAGAGCAGCTGTACGCCCTCTACCGGCTCGCCCAGTGCCAGGGCTGGTATGCGGCCAGCGAGGCGCTCGAGGGTCTGCTGGGAGGCACTAGGGTGCCAGTCGACCGCCGCCAGGAAGGGTGGTGACCTGGCCTGCGCTTGCAAAAGCGGCGCGAGGGGGCAGAGTAGGCACCGCCTTCGAGGCCATCGGGCCTCGAGGAGCCCTTCGTATCGACCGGACAACAAGGAGTTGTGATGTCTGACTTTCGCAAGACCCGAATCGGCGTGACCAATGCCGCCCGCCTGATGGACGTCCGCGTCACCGAGCTCAAGCAGGCGGTGCGCACCGAACAGCCGCTCCATGGCGTCATGCCGCCGCGTCCGATCGGCCACCTCGGCAAATCGGCGACCGAGATGTACTTCAACGCCGGCGACGTCATGGATGCCGCCGAGGCCATCAAGGCGGCTCGACGCCGCTGACGGGTGTGCCCCGGCCAAGCTCACTCCCTGAGACAAGGACCCCAGCCATGCATGACCTCCTGTTCACTGCCGCCCCGGTGGTACACCGCGAAACGGCACCGCTCGTTCGCCGTACGGCCGACCCGGTTGCCGAGACCGTCCGCCTCGAACCCTTCGAGGCAACCCTGGTGTGGCTGCGCGACACCGAAGCCACCCTGCGGCTGGTGCACCGTGGCGCCACGGTGAAGGAGCTGGCCACCTACAACGACTACTACGGCTTCTTGCGCAGCGTGGACGGCGCCCTGGAGGACGCCCCTGGGTTCTGTGACAGCTACCGGGTCACCTCGGACAGCGAGCTGGCGCTGCAACTGGATCTGGTGGTGATCGACACCTGCGTACTGCCAGCGATCGAGGAGAAGGCCTGGGGCCACAAGGCCGCCTACCGTCGCCTGAACTGGAACGACACCTGGTGGCGCCACGATGCCGAGCTGCTGATGGCCTGGGAGTCCACCCTGCCGGAAGAGCGACCCCGGCTGCTGGGGCAGCTCGAGGTGGTGTCACCTGAGCCCAAGCGCGTCGCCACGCACATCGGGCTGTGGCACAGCCTCCGTGACGGCGCCGAGCCCGCGCTGAATCAAGAGGCCCTCGCCATCCTGAGCGCCCTGCGACAGGACGCACAGAACCTGGCCGAGGCGGGCTAGTCGATGTTCGCCAAGGGTCCCATGCCAGGCGCGACGGCCAAGCGCGATGCCCTGCGCTATCTCCCCGACGGCGTCTACTGCCGGCGCAGCGAGGCCATGGGGATCACCGGCTATGTCGTCTACCTCCCGGATGGCACGCCGATCGTGTCGGCCGGCAATGCCCAGCAGGCCTGGCTGAAAGCCGAAGCCTGGGGCCAACGTCACCTTGCACCCTCAGAGCCCACCAGGAGCTGACCATGGACCGCCGAGCCCTCGACAAGATCAAGAAGTGCCTGCGCCTGGCCAAGAGCGACAACGCCAACGAGGCTGCCGCCGCCCTGCGGCAGGCTCAGAAGCTGATGGCCAAGCACGGCCTCAATGACGTCGACGTGCAGCTCGCCGACGTGACGCGCCATCGCGCCAAGAGCGGTGCTGTTACCCATCCCCCGCGCTGGATGTGGCTGCTGATGAGCCTGATCAAGGAGGCCTTCGGGGTCGAATACGTCTATCACTCCGAACGCGGCCCGCAGACCCGCTGGCGCATGGAGGGCAGTGCCGACTTCATCGGGGTAGGGGAGGCCCCGAGGTCGCTGCCTACGCCTTCTCGATCCTGCACCGCCAGCTCAAGAAGGACCGCAGCGCCTACCTCAAGGAACTCCCGCCCCGGATGCGCAAGAGCCTCAAGACGCGACGCGCCGATCTCTTCGCCGAAGCCTGGCTGAGCGCGGTGTATCAGAAAGTCAAAGACCTCACGGTACCGGTTAAGGAGTCGCAGCTGGTGGCGACCTGGATGGAGCGTGAGTACGGCGAGGCAGGCATCGAGGCGGCCCGAGACCGTCGCCACAAGGGCGCCCTGCTCGGGGATGCCGAGGCGATCCGCGAGGGCATCGAGAAGGGTAAGCAGGTCCAGCTGCACCACGGCGTCGCCGGCAGCGCCGCCCCGAGGCGTTGCCCGGCAGAGTGGCCGAGGCAGAGGCCCTTGCATGATCACAGCAATCCGTATCCTGACAGCACCCGGAGAGGCCGCCGACGCGGCCTTCATCCACGCCGCCAGGAGACGCTGTCCCCATGACCCAGCCCGCTGCCCAGCTCGACATGTTTGGCCATGTGCTTGGCGCCTACGCCGCCACCGCCGAGCGCCCCATGGACAATGCCAGCTTGTACCAGGCGGTGGCCCAGCGTGCCGGCCTCGACCAGGCCGCGGTAACGCGGGTGGAGCCCATCGGCGAGGCCGCGACGCCTCGCAACGTCTTCCATCGCCAGGTGCGCTGGTACCAGCAGTCGCTCAAGGCCCTGGGCCTGATCGAACGCGTCGAGGGCAAGCGTGGCGTCTGGCAGCTGACCGACAAGGCCCGGCGCGACCTGCACCCGATTCGCCGGCCCCTCAAGGTGATCGCCTTTTCGACGGATCTGGGCGTGGCCATGTGGTCCGCCGCCGAGGACGTCTTCAGCGCCCTCGAGGTGCCCATTACCCTGTGCTTCACCTCGCCGCCGTACCCCTGCGCGTGTCGCGTGCCTACGGCAACGTCGATGCCCGGGCGATCGTCGACTTCGTGTGTCAGGCGCTGGCGCCGATCATCGAGCGCATGGCCCCCGAAGCCTCGCTGGTCCTGAACATGAGCAATGAGATCTTCCACGAGCGCTCGCCGGCGCGATCGACCTATCTCGAGCGGCTGACGCTGGCGCTGGAGGACCAGTTCGGCCTCGCCCTCATGGACCGGATAGTGTGGCACAACCCCTCGAAGCCCCCGGGGCCGATTCAGTGGGCCAGCAAGACGCGCCAGCAGCTCAACGTCGCCTGGGAGCCGATCCTGTGGTTCGCCAAGGACCCGGCCCGGGTGAAGAGCGACAACCGCCGTGTCCTCGAGGCCCACACCCCGCGCCAGCAGGCCCTGATCGGCAGGAGGGGAGCAGCGCACGGCCAGCTACGGCGACGGTGCCTACCGCCTGCGCCCGGGTGACTTCGGCGCCGAGACCCCGGGGCGGATTCCCCGCAACGTGCTGCGCCGCGGCCACCGCTGTCCCTGGGGAGATCGCTATCGCCAGGCGGCCCAGGCGCTGGGGCTGCCGCTGCACGGCGCGGCCATGCCCTACAGCCTCCCCGAGTTCTTCATCCGCTACCTGACCACCGAGGGAGACCTGGTCGTCGATCCCTTTGCCGGGCGCTCGATGACCGGACGTGCCGCCGAGAGCCTGGGCCGGCGCTGGATGTGCACCGAGATGATGCTCGAGTACGCCAGCGGCGGAGCCGAGCTGTTCCGCGACGCCCCGGGGTTCGACGCCCCTCTCGATCCCCGCCGGCTGTTTGCCGCCTGACCCAAGGAGACCCTGATGCCTCGCTCCTTTGCCGCCTCGCCCTGGTACTGCTGCTGGCGCTGATCCCTGTCACCGCGCTCGCGGACATCGTCATCGGCTCCTGGAACATCCGTCATCTCGGCTACGACAATGGCAAGCGCTTCGACCAGGTCGCCCAGATCGCCCAGACCATGGACATCATCGCCATCCAGGAGGTGATGGACCCGGCGGCCGTGGATCATCTCGAGCAACTCCTCGAGAGGCAGACCGGTGAGCTCTGGCAGTCCATGACCAGCCACCTGATAGGCCGGGGCTCCTATCGAGAGGCCTACTCGTTCCTCTACCGCGACGCGAGCGTGGAGTATGTGGATGGCGCCGTGGTGTTCCTGGACCACCGTGACACCTTCTCCCGGGAACCCTACTCGGCTCGCTTCCGCAGCCGGCACAGCGGGACCGAGTTCGTGCTGGCCAACATCCACGTGCTCTACGGCAACTCGGTCAGCGACCGCCTGCCGGAGATCCATGCCCTGGCGGACTACTGGGACTGGCTCGAGGAGGTCTACGGCGACACCCCCGGGTGCTGGCCTGCGACTGCAATCTGGCCTCGGAGCATCGTGGCTGGCGCCCGCTGCGCGATCGCGGCGTGGACTCGGTGGCCAATGATGGCGCCACCACCCTGAGCAGCCACCATGGCGTCTACGCCAACGAGTACGACCACCTGTGGCTGGTCCCCGGCCGGCTGCCGGTCAGCGACGCCGGCAAGCTGCGCTTCCCCGAGCTGCTCGGCATCAGCCATGAACAGGCCCGGGCCACCGTGTCCGACCATGCCCCGGTGTGGATCACCCTCGGCGACGCCCAACGCCCCCTCGACGCCTTCCAGGGCGCGGTATCCAGCACCCAGGCACCCGTGGCGGCCAATGATCCGGTCTACGACTGCGTTGACCTCAACCGCAGCCCTCGTGACGTCCTGGAGCGCCTGCCCCATATCGGCGAGGCTCGCTCAGGGCTCGTGATGGATGGCCGCCCGTGGGACGCCCCGGAGAGCCTGCAGCGCATCCGTGGCCTGGGGCCCTCGCGAGTGGGAGACATCATCGACAGCGGCCTGCTGTGCCGCTCCTGAGCCAGCTCATCATCGGAGACGCAAGGTATGCGGAAGCACCTCAAGCAAGGGCTGTCGTGGCTCAGGGTCGCGGTGGTCACCGTGGTGATTCTGGGCGGGGCGGGCTTCGCCCTGTGGACGATGCTCACCTCGCCGGCACCCTCAGACGTGGCGGCACAGCAACGGGCCGAGCGCTGGACGGCTGAGCTGCCCACCCGGGAGGAGATGGATGAGGCCCCTAGGGCACTCGGACGCTATTGCCTGGGAGGTGTCGAGTACCGTCGGTACGCCGCACATCGGAGCTATTCCTACACCCCACACTACGAGGATGGCCAACTGAAGGGCTGTGACGAAGAAGAGCTCGTGCCCAACCTCTCGCTGCGCTGTATCGATGGGACCGTCTACTACAAGTTCCCTTCTCGCAGCTGGGGCCGATGCTCCGCCCAGACGCCACGGTCGTGGCCTGTCCCAGCCAATAGGCTGCCCACAAGGAAACCGACACCCGATGCACACACCGGCCCCCTTGCCCCATCGGAAGACCCCACGGAGACCCGCCAGGTCGTCTTCCTCAGCCAGCGCGAGGCCTGCGAGCTGGCGCCGGTCGCCGGCGCCGCGATGATCTCCATCACCGATCCGGACAAACCGGACGCGCCGCTGCAACCCGGCTGGGACCGCCTGCTGCGTACCGCCTTCTACGACGGCACCTACAGCGAGGACACCATCCACCGGGTGAAGCATGACTTCGAACTGCTCTATCAGAGCTACATCACCCCGGAACAGGCGACGGAGCTCAAGCGTTTCGTCGATGACCTCGCCGCCGAGGGGTCGAGCAGATCTACGTGCACTGCTACTTCGGCCGCTCGCGCAGCGCCGCCGTGGCCGACTACCTGGGAGATACCCACGGTTATGCCGTGGCCCCGGCCGTCGAGAAGCCGAACGCCACGGTGCGCACGCTGCTGGATGACCCTGACCACTTCACGCCGCTGATTCGCCATTACCGGAAGCCGATGGAGGAGGAGACGGCCCCCAGAGGCTGGAGGCGCTGGTGGCGGCAGTTTTTCGATTGAGGGCCGGCACCCGCTGGCTTGGTACCGATGGGACATCATGGCACCGCCATACCCTTGCATGATGACCGCTTGGTGAGACGCTACCGGTACATCCCGCGACCCGACACCCGTGGAGGAGCCCATGCACATTCCGAAGCACCAGCGCGTGCCGCTTATCAGGCGGCGTCAGAAGGCCGGCGGTCGCCCCGCTGATCCCGACGGCGAGCTTGCCACCGCTCGCCGGCTGGGGTTCAACCCCAGCACCTGGCGCCACCGGATGCGCAAGGTGAAGGCCGGCAAGATGACCCTCGAGGAAGCCATGACCAAGCCCATCATGGCCCGCGACCAGTACAGCCGCCTGGGTGGCCGTAAGAAGGCACCCTAGCCGGGCTCCCAGCCCCAACGACACACCGACAAGGATCACACGCATGCCAAGCTACCGTGCACAGACCGACAAGCGCGTCATCCACTTCCACGGCGACCTGGGCGAGCATTGCGCCGACTGCAGCGACGTGGCGGGCTGGCTGTGTGACTTCCCGATTGGTGGCGACCTGACGTGTGATCGCCGTCTCTGCGAACGGCATGGCCGGGTGGTGGGTGACAACGCCCACTACTGCCTCACCCATTACCGGCAATGGCGAGCCATGAACCCGGGCGAGCCCGACTACCAGATGACGCATCTGCGTCGCGACACCCTACCGGCCATGGCACAGGTAGCCCTGGGCTTTCTCAAGGAAGCCTTCGATCGCCGCGACCAGGGGCACCGGGGAGGGCATCACACCCTTCCTTCGCAACAGCGCGATCCCGCTGGGTGCCGATGGCGTCAGGGTCGGCCAGGGTGACGTGGACGATGCCCCCTACGAGTCGCTGGCGGGCGGCCTGCACTGGTGCCTCGAGCATGACCTGATCGAGGTCTGCTGGCGCAAGCCACCGGGGCGCGACCCCCAACCGTGGTTCGCCATGACCCGAAGCGGTCTGGCCGTGATGGAAGGCGAAACGGTGGAACGGGGCTGACGCCCGTCGCCACCGGCCCAGATAACCGGACGTCACGAGGAGACCCTGACGTGAAGATGACCAAGGGCGACTACGTCGCTTTCCTGAACGACGACACCTTCTGGCCCGACGGCTGGTGTCACGACGAGACGCTGTTCCGCATCGATGGCCAGGAGGTCGAGGAGGTCGGCACTTCGCTCCCTGACAGCACCGTGATGGTCATCGTCGACGGCGTCGTGGCCGATGCCGACCTCAACCCGATCCGCTCGCTCAAGGCTCATGCACGCCGCTGGCAGAAGACCCAGCGCATTCGCCAGGTGGTCATCGAGGTCCCCCGCGAGGTCAACGACAAGGCCCTGCGCCAGCACCTCAAGGCTATCGGCGCCAGCCTCCACACGCCCAGCACCTGAACGGAGCTCATCATGACCGATACCACTTTCCCGCTGGACATGGTCCCCACGATCCAGGCCGCCCCTCAGGACTTCCGGCTCCTGCAACGAGTGCCGCTGACGCGTCAGGACACCACCTTCCCTGCGGCGATCAATGCCCCGGTGGGTGATGAAGCCCCGCTGGTGATCGTCGACGTCGAGACAACCGGCCTCGAGGCGGAGACAGACCGCATCATCGAGCTGGGGCTGGTACGCGCCAGCTACAGCCCCTCGGCCAAGCGGCTGACCACGATCCATGACGCCTACTCCCGCTACGAGGACCCGGGACGCCCGATCCCCGAGCTGATCACCCGCATCACCGGCATCACCGATGACGACGTAGCTGGCCGCCACATCGACGACGCCTGGGTAGGGATGATGATGGCCGGCGACCCACTGGTGCTGGCGCACAACGCCCCGTTCGACTGCGGCTTCCTGGAGGCCCGCTTCCCCGCCTTCGATGGCCAGCGATGGGGCTGCACCGCCAGCGAGATCCCTGGAGCGAGCTGGGCTTCGAGAGCCGCAAGCTCGAGTACCTGCTGCTCAAGCACAACAGCTTCTACGAGGGCCATCGCGCCAGCATCGACTGCCTCGCCACCGCCTGGCTGCTGGCGCTACGCCCCGATGGCTTTGCCCAGCTGCTGGACAACGTGGCGCAGCAGACCGTCGTGGTGCAGGCCTTCGGCGCCCCCTTCGAGGTCAAGGATCTGCTCAAGGCCCGGGGTTACCGCTGGCATCCCGGCGATGCCGGCAGCAACAAGTGCTGGTGGTGCGAGATCCCCGAGACGTCGCTCGCCGCCGAGCGCGAGTTTCTGGACGCCACCTACTACCAGGGCGCTGAACGTGCCGCCTACGAATTCCGTGACGCCCGTCGTCGCCATCGCAACGCCGTCGCCTGAGGAGACCCCGATGGAATGGAGCATCACCTACCTGTGGCTGATCCTGGCGCTGGCGCTTGGGCTTGCCGAGCTCACCATTGGCAGCCTGGTGTTGCTGGCGCTGGCGATCGCCGCCGGGCTCACAGGGCTGACGGCAGGCCTCGGCGCCTCCTTCGTCTGGCAACTGGTGGCCATGGGCCTGCTGTCCGGCGTGCTGGTCCCGATCATGGTGTGGAAGGTGCGCCCGTGGTTTTCCCCACGGGGTGTGGCTTACGGCACCACCGGGACCGGGGTTGAGAAGGGCCAGCTCTACACCACGCAGCGCCGTGACTTCGACGACGCCAGCGGCATCAAGATCAACGGTGACTTCTATCGACTGCGCGTCGAGGACACCGGCGAGACCGAGCTCCCTGCGGACACCTCGGTCGTCTTCCAGCATTTCGACGGCACCACCGCCGTGGTGTCCCGTCACTCACTCGCCCCTACCGGGGGCACCCATCGCGACAAGGAGCACTGACCCATGGACAGCATCTTCTCCCTCAGCCCGGGATTCTTCATCGCCGGACTCATCCTGGCCATCGGCATCTCGGTCATCATCAAAGGCCTGGTCGTCGTGCGCCAGTCGGAAGTGATGGTCATCGAGCGCCTCGGCTCATACCACCGCCTGCTGGAGAGTGGCATCAACCTCATCATTCCCTTCATCGAACAGCCCCGTGCCATCACCATGGTGCGCTATCGCAAGATGGGCGAGGAGTACCAGGCCGTCACCAGCCACGAGGCACGCATCGACCGGAGGGAGACCGTGATGGATTTCCCGGGCCAACCCGTGGTCACCACGGACAACGTCACGGTGCGCATCAACGGCGCCCTGTACTATCAGATCATCGACCCCAAACGGGCCGTCTATGAGGTCGAGAACATGAGTCAGGCCGTGGAGGTACTGGCCAAGACCACCCTCAGGAGCGTCGTGGGCAAAATGGAACTGGATCGCCTTTTCGAATCCCGGGCGGAAGTGAACAACGAGATCCAGGCCGCCATGGAGGAGCCGGCATCGAAGTGGGGGGTGAAGATCTCCCGCGTCGAGGTGCAGGACATCGCCATGCCCGGTGAGGTGGAAGAGGCCATGCGCCTGCAGATGGCGGCCGAACGCAAGCGGCGGGCCACCGTGACCGAGGCCGAAGGGGAGAAGGCCGCCGCCATCGCCATGGCCCAGGGCCAGCGGGAGTCGGCGATCCTCAATGCCCAGGGGACAAGGAGTCAGCGATCCTGCGTGCCCAGGGCGAGCAGGAGTCCATCAAGCTGGTGCTCAGCGCCATCGGCGAAGAAGAAGAGCACAAGCGCACCGTGGTCGGCTACCTGCTGGGTCAGAGCTACATCAAGGCGCTGCCGAACCTCGCCAAGGACGGAGAGCGGGTCTTCATCCCCTACGAGAGCTCCGCACTGCTCGGCTCCATGGGCATGTTCCGCGAGCTCGCCGGCTCGCCGGAGGACACCGTGGCCAGCCACCTGACCACCTCGACCAACCGTGCGGCCATGCGCAGCGGCATGGCCGCCGGCGCCGGGGCGAGCGCCAGCGCCAGCTGATCCCCTCATCGCACCATCGTGACACCGGGACGCGAGCGCCGCTTGCGTCCCGGTGTTTTTGTGCAAGGGTATCCCTGACCGACGCCCCCCATGCCCAGAGCACGAGGAGACCCCATGGCCCTACCCGACGGCTGGAGCGAAGCCGCCCCCGGCGGCATGCTGATCAACCCGGACCCGACGACCGGCGGCATCATCGACCACGAGATCCTCAGCGGTCGCTGGTTCGTGGTCTTCAACGACGAGGGCCGGGCCACGATCAGCAACCTGCACACCCGTCAGGAAGCCATCGAGGCCATGGACGTCGCGCTGCGGCCGGCGCCGGCCGACACCCCCGACACCGGCAGGCAATAACATGTGGTACGCACAGCGCCAGCTGCACGGCAGCGACGACACCAGCACCGACTGGCAGCGTCTCCCCGGGGCCCCTGGCCGCGGCAGGAGCGGGCCAAGGCGGCATGCAAGGCCGACCTCGAGGCCCATCGCCACAACGGCCATCGCCTCGCCTACCGGATCGTCAGGGCCCATGCGCCGACGCAGGTGGATGCCGAGAGCCATCCCCCACACGGCTGGCGCCTGCGCTGGCGCATCCCCGACACCTCTCAGACCCCACGCCCCAAGGAGGCATGACCCATGGCCACAGTGACCACCGCCGAGGACGCCCAGGTCCTGCGAGAGCAGGCCTCTCGCACCATCCGCGACCACCTGCCCGAGTTCGCCGCCGAGCTGCTCGACTGGGACCAGACCGCGGTCCTGCGCAACGGCCGTGTCCGTGACACCGCTAACCTGATGCGCGAGGTCATCCCCGGGCCCCATGCGCTGTCGTTCGTGCGTGGACTGGTGGAGGTCGAGGCGTACCGACAGGTCATCGCCGGCGTCGCCGACCGCCTGACCCCGGCGCAGCACCGCTTCCTGGCGTCCATGGCCGATGACCCCGCGACCGGCACCCGCATCGAATGCGAACGCAGCGAGCTGCGCGTCGCCCGCAGCGCCGCGCCCTGGGCCTGCTGCGCGGCGTGCCGACAGACCTGGGCACCGAGCAGACCCACTTCGAGGTGATCATCACCCCGTTGGGCGAAGCCGTGATCCAGGCCATCGCCCCGCACACTGCCGCCACGGGAGGTGCCTCATGAGCCGCTCACTGGATGGCCTGCTGGCTTCCCACGAGCTGGCGGAGCAGCGCCGCGCCGGCGGCAAGCCGGTCTGGGACCGGCGCCTCAGGCTCAAGGATCTGCTGGCGGACTCGCCGGACGCCACCAGCGACGAACGCGCCGCCTGGGTGGCCAACCGCATCGCCGAGCGCCTCCGGCGCCAGCTGCCGGCCGCATGGCTCGAGACCGGCGAGGAGATGGACTTCGAGCTCCTGGAGGTGGTCGACGGCATGGAGGCCCTGACGCCGACCAGCTACGACGACGATGAGGACTTCAGCGTCCTCGAGGATCTCAACAACATGCTGGGCCAGCTCTACGACTGGGCCGACCGGCGCCGGGTCTGGATCGGCTGAAGGGGAGAGCGATGATCACCTTGAACAAGGCTCGCGATGCGGTGAAGCTGGCCCATCCCCGGGCCTACGCGTCGAAGCACAACAACCAGCTCGGCCAGCACAGTCACTGGTGCGTCTGGACCCGGCTCGCCAACGGCCTGCGCCTGGCGACGGGGAAGACCGAGCGCGAGGCGTGGAACAAGGCGCTGGCCACGGTCGAGAAGCACGCCCGGGACACTTCAGGAGGTGAGCATGGCAACGCCTGAACGCCACTCTCGCGACCGTGAGCTCCACGCCATCATCCGGCCCATGACCGAGCCCGTGTATGAGGTGGACAGCTTCTGGCACATGGCGCCGAAGCAGCTCGATGACCTCGCCGAGGGCTACGGGGGCATTGACATGGTCCCTGACTACCAGCGTGGCCACGTCTGGACCACCCAGCAGCAGGAGCGCTACATCGAGGCGGCGATGCGCGGTACCCTGCCGAGCTCAGGCCGCCTGCTGCAGTTCAACTGCCCCAACTGGCACCTCGACGGTACCGCCACGGACCTTCCGAACGGCCTCCAGTGCCTGGATGGCCTGCAGCGCTACACCGCCGTGCAGCGCCTGCTGGCCGGCGAGCTGCGCCCGTTCGGGCTGCCCCTGGCGCGTTTCCGGGGCACCTCCTACGATCCCAAGCGCTTTCGCTTCCGCATCGCCGTGTTCCACTACACGTCCCGCGCCGCGGTCCTCCAGCACTACCTGGCGCTCAACGCCGGCGGCACGCCGCACAGCGATGACGAGCTGCGCCGGGTGAGGGGACTGCTGATGGCCTGTCACGCCAGCGAGGAGTAGCCCATGGACAAGCGCGAGTTCAGCGAACAGATTGCCGCTGCGATCACGGAGCTGGGCGCCGAGGCCGCCGCCGGGTGCATGGCCCGGTCGCTGCTGTGTCTTGCCCACGGCGCCGGCAGCGACCTCGAGTTCACCTGTGACCAGGGGGTGGTGGCCATCGAGCGCCAGCAGATCCCTGAGCATGACAAGCACTGACCAAGGAGTCCGTATGCTGCTTCACCTCCTGATCGGACAGCGTCACCAGGCCTATCCCGGGCAATACGGCATCGAGGACCTGGGCGCGATGACCGAGTACGACGCCGAGAGCAACCCGGCGTTCCTTCGGGACAGAGAGGCCGAGATGCGCGGCAGTGGCGAGTTCGACCGCCTTGCCTGGATCAGCGCCGAGGTCGACGAGGATGCCGTGGATGCCCGGCTGGCGCGTGCCGATGCTCTGGAGCCCGGCGGGCTTGACGCGCCGGCGGGCGGGGTCGGCTTCCGGGTCCTGTTCGGTCGGCGCCGTGGCAGCTACCCCGGCGAGTTTGGGCTGGAGGCCGTGGCCTCGATGGACGAGTATGGCCTCGACGGCAACTCCGACTACCTCGCCGAGCAGGCCGATGCCGCCGTGGACAGCGGGGAGTTCGCGGTGCTGGGGTTCGTCGACCTGTCCCTCGAGCTGGCGGCGGTGCGGGGGATTCTCTACCCCGAGGCACGCCCCTGGCCGCCGCCCTCATCGACGCAGGAGTCAGCGCATGAAGGCGATCGACAAGGTCCGTCAGGTCTACCCGCAGGCGGTCTGTCGCCGCGAGACGGGCACCTTCGCGGGAGGCACCACGCGCTTCTCGGTGCTGCCACGACCCAATGCCCGCAAGCCGCTCGCCATGGACAACCAGGAGCGCCGCGCCTGGGCCGAGGCGTGGCGGGTGATCGAGCGCGACGGCATCCCGTTCACCTGCCCCTACTGCCATGCGCCCCTGAGCCCCTTCATGGGCGAGGAGGGCGGCCCCGTGACGTCCTGGGCCCATCCCCGGCGCCACAACGGCTGCCGCTGGGACGAATGGGAGGGGCTGACCCAGCGCCAGATTCGCGCTGCTCAGGCACGACGTGACACTGCGACCAGGAGAACCACCGGATGACGAAGCACCCTGAGAATGCCGGCGATGCCCTGTCATCGACCCTACGCATCCCCCGGCTTCCCGACGCGGTCGACAGGCACCGCAAGGCGATCAGGAAAGGGCTGGCCGATTCCGGCGCCCTGAAGGAGATCCCCGCCTTCAAGTGGCTCGCCATCGTCGACACCGGGCTGCGCAGCTATTGCGACCACCTACTCGTGCAGAAGCTCCTGCGCTTCCTGCATGAGCTGCGCGACATCCCGGATCACGAGCGAGAGGCCTTCAGCGCCCAACTCGACGAGGACCCGGTAGAGCGTGAGCGCATCGGCGAGCAGCTCTTCCTGCTGCTCGAGCGCCACGACGACATGGAGAAGCCTTCGCTACTGGGACTCGCCTGGCGGGAGTACCTCCGTGGCAATGTCTCCCTGGATCAGTACGAGCGGCTGGCGCGAGCGATCGATCGGGTGCACCTGCCGCATATTCGCCAGGTGGCCGACATCAGCATGGGCGCCGGTCAACCCAGCCGCGAGGAGGCTGCCGTCCTCACCGACCTGCTCCAGGCGGGATTGATCTACCCCGCGTCGGTCACCGGACAGCTGGCGGATGAACTCGACTCTCGGCCCAGTGAGGCTTATCACAGCACGGACATTGCCCATGTCCTGCTCGAACTGTACGCCGAGCACCGGGGGCAGCCCGTATGACGTCCTCGGCCTACCTGTACCTGGCGGTCCCCGAGGAGGACGAACGCTTCAAGATCGGCCGCTCGGTGTCGCCCGCCAGCCGTTTCCGCGCCCTGGGCCTCGATACATTGGACCTGGAGCGCACCCGGGTGCTGACCGGGTCGCCAGGCCATATCGCCAAGGCCGAGTCGGTCCTGCACTTCATGCTTGAATCGTGGCGTTCCCCGCACCCCCACGGGGGATGGGCACACCGAATGGTTTGACCGCCAGGCCCTGGTCACGGCCACTGACTACGTGACGGATCTGGCACGTCGTGACGACAGGTTCGCCCTGGCCGACCCCCGCGAGCTGCTGCATCCCCTCGCTCTACACCGGCGTCGCGCCGTGATACCCGGGCATCCGCCAAGGCCCGGTTCCTGGAAGGCATCAACGAGCGGACCCAGGCGCTCCCCGGGGAGCTCGCCGGTATGAGAGGGCACCTCGAGCGGCTCTGTGGCTCCGCCTGTGGGGTCATGGAAAGACCCCAGAAAGGGGATGTTTCACTGTGCTACGACCGCCTCAACCGCGTGACACTACGAACCCTGTCGTCGATCACCACTGAGGCCAACCTCCGTGGCGAGAACCTGATCATGGTGCCGGGCATGTCCCTCTCGGTGATCGCCTGTGGCCGGTGGTGCTACCACGACGGGCATGGTGTCGGCATACAGACCCTTCACTATGGTGAGTTGCCACGGATGACCGAAACCCTGGCAAGCTACCGCAACGAGCCCGATATCGACGTGCCCCAGCTTGATGCCGCCGTCGCGGCCATGCAGGAGACTCGCGACGCGATCGAGCGACTCCTCGGGGCGTTGCCCAGGATGCCGGCACGATGGAAGGAATCGTTCGAGGCACATTACAGTGCCGCGGTGGCCTCGATCTGATCACCGCGGCTCTTGCCACAACCCGCGCTCACTCACCGCCCCCGGGCGTCACGTTCCGTCAGGACACCGCATCCGCCACCCCCGTTGCGTCTTTCGCTGGCCATGAGACCTTGGACGTGTTCCCACCGCCAGCGGAGACACGCCATGACCAGCAAGCCCCGGCTCATTCCCAGCCACCAGATCGACGATCAGGTGGTGATTCCCGGCCTGCGCCAGCAGCTGGACATGCTGGGCGGTACCGAGCCCACCGCCAACGATGAACCCAAGGGGCGCTACTTCTCGGCGGAGGAGATCGACTTGTCGAGCTACGAGGCCATCGTCGTCTGCATGAGCGGCGGCAAGGACTCGATCGCCTGCCTGCTGCACCTGATCGAGCAGGGCGTCGACATGCGCAAGGTCGAGCTCTGGCACCACGATGTCGACGGTCGCGAGGGCAGCACCCTCATGGACTGGACCTTCATGGCGGATTACAACCGGCAGCTAGCGCACGCCTTCGAGGTGCCGCTCTTTTTCAGTTGGCTCAAGCACGGTTTCGAAGGGGAAATGTTGAAGGAGAACGACTACAGTCATCCTCAGTGCGTCGAAACGCCCGATGGCCTGCTCACCCTGGAGCGCGATACCCGCCGCAGCAAGCCGGGCACCCGCCTGCGCTTCCCCCAGGTCAGCGCCAGCCTTTCGACCCGTTGGTGTTCCAGTTCGCTCAAGATCGATCTGGGTCGCCGGGCCCTGAACAACCAGTCGCGCTTCCTGGGCACCAGGACACTCTTCATCACCGGCGAGCGTCGGGAAGAGAGCGCCAACCGCGCCCGCTATTTCCAGCTGGAGCGACATGCCAGCGACACCCGCTTTGGCCGCAAGGCTCGCCATGTCGACGCGTGGCGGCCGGTGCTGGACTGGGACGAGAACCGCGTGTGGGAAACCTTCGAGCGCCATGGTGTGCTGGCGCCGGTTCCCTACCGCTTAGGCTGGTCACGCAGTTCATGCCAGGCATGTGTGTTCAACAGCGATGCGATCTGGGCGACCATCGCCCACTACTTTCCCGAGAAGGCCCAGCGCATCGCCGATTACGAGCAGCAGTTCGGCACCACCATCAGCCGCGACAAGCTCACCGTGCTCGAGCGGGCCCGCCGGTCACGTCCCTTCGAGATCGAGGACCTCGCCGCCCTCGAACAGGCCACCCGGCCCGACTACACCCTCCCGGTGTTCGCCGCGCCCGGCACCCCTGGGTACTGCCGGCGGGCGCCTTCCGCAGCGAGGGCTGCGGCGCCTCCTAGCCATCGGCATCGCCCGGGTCATTGCCCGGGCCATCTTCGCTTCATCCCGCCCTGTCATCCGCAGGGCGCTTTCTTCGCGCAGCGTTTTTCTCCGTCGTGCCCCTCAAGAGCTTTTCCCGACTGAGGGTCGTAGAGAGGGAGCCGTACGCTTGCCTCAGATTCCACCGCTGGCGCCAGCCCAGCCTACCCAGGAGCCCACATGTCGACCTGCCACATCCCCGCGCCCCGCGCCGACCGCATCATCAGCGACTACCGCAGCCTCTACGCCAAGGCCAATGGCCAGCCCCCGCGCCTCACGCGCCGCGGTGACCGCGTCATCGTCAACGACGGCGTCGGTTACACCCTGGCCGCCCTGGTCACCATGACCAACAACCTGCGCTGGCGTTTGACTGGGGAACTCAGCTGGTAGGACCTTCGATCCTCTTCGGAACAGCGACAGAGCTCTTCGCCGCTTTCTACCGTCGCGGGATACCTCGACGGCATTTCTTTGAATCCACGCCCATGAAGGGGCTTCCCGCCCCTTGCATCATCTGAAATATCCGTAATCTGGGCATCGACACGACACCCACGGATACCAGGAGATGCCGGTGCTGTGCCGCCAGGCCATCGCCGCATACCGCCCATGACCAAGCCCCGTTACGCGACCCTGCTGGCGCTGCCAGCCATCGCCTTCCTGCTCACCGGCTGCCTCGGCGGTGGTGGTGGCTCGACGAAGTCCAACGACCCTGACGGCGTCCACGAGCCAGCGCCAGCGCCCGAGAGCACTGCCCCAAGCGACAATGCCCAAACGCCTACCCCGGATGGCGCCGTGGTTGTCGGCATCGCCGATTCCGGCTTTCGCCTGACCCACGAGACGATCAAGCCCCACCTGCTCTCGGCAACCAACCTCATCGACGGCAGCACCGACGTCAGTGGCGACGAGGATCATGGGACCGCCATCGGCTCCCTGGTCACCCAGGCGCCGAGCCACACCGGCCTGTTGCTGGCCAAAGTGTCCGAAGACGACAACGCCGGCCTCGCCGCCACCAATGTGCTCGATTACAGCGTGGGCTATCTGGCCACCGAGGGCGCCCGGGTCATCAACCACAGCTGGAGTGGGCGTATCGATGCCCCGGACCCGGCGGCGTCGTACCGAGGGGTCAACGCCCTGACCTCGCTTGAGCAGATCATCATCAGCAACGACGGCCTGGGGAGCGTCTACGTCATCGCCGCCGGCAATGACGGCCAGCCCCTGCAGTCCTCGAACCCGATCCACCAGCACGCGGAGATCTTCGAGCGCATGCTGATCGTCGGGGATCGACCCGGGACGCCAACGACGAGCTCATCCTCGACCCCCAGAGCAATCACCCCGGTGACGATGCGAACTGGCAGTCACGCTTCCTGACGGCACCTTGGAATGCCGTGGCCGCGACTGCTGACGGCGACGACACCTACGCCTACTGGGGCGGGACGTCCATCTCGGCACCACAGGTCGCCGAATACGCCGCCGCCATCATCGAGCGCTGGCCCCACCTGGATGCCGCGACGGTCATCCAGCACCTGCTGGACACCGCCGACCAGAGCTCGCCGCTGTTCCAGAGCAACACCTGTGGCGCCAGCGGCACCGCCAACTGCGGCACCTACTACCTGGGGCAGGGGAAGCCGACATCCTCGAGGCCCTGGCGCCGGCCGGCACCCTGTCCGTGCCCACCGGCAGCCAGGTCGATGGCGCCTCGGTGGAGGCGCACCAGAGCATGGCCGAACTGTCCGGCGCTTACGGCGACAGCCTCGCTACCAGTGGTGCCCTGGCCGGCGTGGCAGCCTTCGACGACCTGGGCCGGGATTACCTCGTTGACCTGTCGGGACAGAGCCAGCCCCGCCATGCCCGGGACCGGACCATGCGCGACCACATGGCACGACTCTCGGCGGCATCGCCCGAGCAGCGCCAGCGGTTCGACGGCACCTTCAGGGCATTCCGCTTCAGTGCTACCCACAACGGCCATGGCGAAACCCTGGCCAGTCGTCTCGATGGACGCATGGGCGCCAGCCAGTGGACCGCCTTTCACTTCGCCGGTGGCGAGACGGACCCACTGAGCGCCTATGGCCAGTCGGGCATGATGCCGATGCTCTCGTACCAGGGCGGCTCCGCGCTGACCGAAGGGCTCGACGCCGTGAACGGCCTGCGCACGGAAGTCCCGCTGAGCGGCCAGCTGGCGCTTGTCGCCAAGCACTGGGCCGGCGACGGCCGCGACGAGACCTCAGCGCTCGACAATCGCTACAAGGCCAGCCGTACCGATCTGGGGCTGCACATGGCGCTCACCGACGACATCGGCCTGACCAGCACCGTCGGGGTGCTCAACGAGTCACAGGGGCTGCTGGGGGCCCAGGGCCACGGTGCCCTGTCTCTCGGAGAGCGCAACCGCATGACGTTCGGCAGCGTGACCCTCGACGCCACCTTGGCTCCCCGGCTGCACGCCTTCGTCCACTATGACCAGGGCCGTGGGGATGCCCGCCCCAGCGGCCTGATTCAGCGCATCGAGGGCATCCAGGCCGAGGAGTTCGGCATGGGGCTCCAGTGGACCGGGGATCGCCATCTCGCTGCACTGGGCTACCGCCAGCCGATGCGCCTCGATAGCGCCACCGCGACGCTGTCGGTCCCGGTCGGACGCACCCTCGACGGCACGGTGCTCCGAGAGTCGCGTAGCGCCTCGCTGTCGCCTTCCGGGCGCCAGCAGGATATCGAGCTCGGCTACACCTACCTGCCCAGCGAACGCAGCGCCCTGCAGGTCAATCTCGTGCACACCCTCGAGCCCGGCCACGACCGTGATGCCTCGCCCGATACCGCCGCCATGGTGAACTATCGTGTCGACTTCTAGGCCTCGCCCGGCTCGCGCCGGCCTGACGCGGCTGGCGCCCTGGTGCCTCCTGATCGCGACCTTGCCGGCCGCGGCCAGCCCGTCCCCGGATAGCCACCCCGACGGAGCGCCTACCACCGTACGCAACGCAGCCGGCGAGGTGCTGACTCGCTGGGAGCGGGTCGGGGTCACCCCAGAGGGCTGTGCCGCGTACCAGCAGGTGCCCGTAGCCTCCGGCATCGCCGTGACCCAGGTGCTCCACTACTGGACGGGAGACGGATTTCGCATGACACCCGCTGGCTGCCTGCCGCTGCCGCGCTGAACCGCGACTCGCCGTTGCGTCGTGACAGCGTGTGCTGGCGCCGGACACCATCGATACCGAGAAGCCCTTGCGTAATCAGCGGAATCGGTAAGCTGGACCCACGGGCTTACGCCCAACGACACGACAGACCAGAGGACGCTCGAGACGCCCCATGAGTCACCAGCAGAAGAAACGCGCATCCCGGCTGCGTCGCGCCAGCCGGTTCTGCCAGCAGGCCTACTGCTGGCGCTACGTCGACCACGCCCAGGTCGAAGCCGGCGGCGAAGTCACCGAACGCGGCTACGGGGTGCTCGCCATGGTTCCGCCACACCAGGTCGACGCCATCTATGGCGATGCTCAGCGTCTGGCCATGCACTGGCAGGTGATCCTGATCGCCTATGCCCGCAACGCGGCAGGGAAGGAGTACCGCGAGTGGGGCTGGGTCCACAGTCGAAACGCCTTTCGGGCCGAGGGGACCGCATCACCCCGCTGATCGAGGTGGCCAACCAGCAGGCGATGGCCGGCGTC
This sequence comes from Halomonas sp. E19, assembly GCF_052439355.1. Classification (NCBI taxonomy): domain Bacteria; kingdom Pseudomonadati; phylum Pseudomonadota; class Gammaproteobacteria; order Oceanospirillales; family Halomonadaceae; genus Halomonas; species Halomonas sp. E19. Next base: position 212,119 of record NZ_JBNFWU010000002.1, read on the forward strand.
GATGAAGGCGACGAGGTCTTCGCCCGGGGCGTCATCATGGCGCCCTGGACCGCCGGCGGCGGCGTCACGCCCGATCGCCTGGCGGCTCGCCTCAAGACGCGGCTGCGCCTCGAGGACCATGAGATTCAGGCCATTCGTTGCTGGGAGGCGCCGACCGGCAGTGACGTGCTCACCCTCGACCATCCCGACAACGAGCAGGGCAAGCGCCATGAGCACACGTGACCCGAAACCCGTGCTGGGGGCCTACCGCGACGCCTACATGGCCGCCATGGGGACCGAGCCCACCATCATCGAGGGTCGCGGTGGGTGGTACACCGTGGACCTGCCCGGCGGTGCCGGGGTCGGCCGACGGCGGCTCCACCAGCTGGAAGCCCTGACGGAGCAGCTGCACGAGGGGAGGTGCAGGGCGTCCAGCCATGGCACCACCGCTGACGTCGTCACGACAGAACAGGAGGCCTTCGACAGCAAATCCTCGCATCCGCGGGTAGGTCAGCCGCCAGGCGGTCTATCTGCGCGAGGTGCCCGGCAGGACGCCGCGCCATGTAACAGCCTCGATCACCGAGGCCTGTGGATGTCAGAAAAGGAAACCGACATGCGCAAAGTCATGATGTTGCCGGCGCTGGCGCTGGTACCGGTCCTGCTGATGGGCTGCTCGTCATCCCCTATCGACAAGGCGCTCAAACAAGAGGCCAAGATCCACGAGCGCCTGCAGGAGAGGGAAGTGGAGCTCGCCAAGCTGCGGATCAGGGCCGGCGAGGAGCAGCTCGACAGCCTGCCGGCCTGGGTGCTGAGCAAGCCGCGTCCCGACGGGAGCGGAATGTACGGAGTGGGGATCGGCGAGAGTCCGGATCTCACCAACGCGATTCGAAAGTCCAACCTCCAGGCCCGCTACGACGTCGCCAAGGAAGTGAACATGGAGCTGTCCGCCGAGGACACCATGGTCGGCTCCAGCGACTCGCAGTACCGCTACATCATCAATTCCTTCATTGACCGGGTGAACCTGGCCGGCGTCGACGACATTTCACGCGAGATACAGGCGGGCCCTCGTGGTTACCGGGTCTACACCCTGGTCAAGCTCCCCTACCGGGAGTTCAACCGTGCGCTGGATGCCTTCGGGCCATCCAATGAGCTCGACGAGGCCTACGAACGGTTGATGGACCGGGTGGCGGGCCAGCCAGCCTATGACCCGGAGAGCGTCACCGGAGAGAAGACCACCGCCGCCCGCGCCACGCCGTCCCGTGACGCTACCGCGCTGTGAACCGGGCAAGGTGGCGACAGGCGGCCTGCGGGGTGGTGATCCTCGCTCTCGCCGCCTGTGGCAGCACCGCCAGCAGGCCCGAAGGGGATGCCCCTCTGGTGGATGGCTGGGATGCCCAGGGTCGCTACTGCGTTGCTGGCATGGGGCGCCAGGCCGAGTTCGCCGCACGCACCGGGGTGATGCTGGCGCGTGTGGCCCCACAGGATGTGCTGACCGGGGGCTGGGAGGACGCTGACGCCCAGCGCTACCGCTATCGGATCGCCCAGTTGGAGGGTGGCCGTGGTATGCCCGAGGCGCTCCTGCACACGGCGGTCATTGATCGAGCGGGTGAGCGATACACCTGCGCCTGGGAGGAATCGCGTTGATGAGTGTTGTCACGGAACAACGGCACAAGGAGTGGGGAGGTCGACTCCTGCGCGGTGCCGCCATCGGGGCCTGTTGCCTGCCTCTGGTGTTCGGCGCGGCTGCTCGTGCTTTCGAGACGGTGCTCGAGGACCGCTACGTCCTGCACGATGATGACACCGTCAATCAGGCCAGGGAGCTGCTCCACACGCGGCTGCGTGAGGAGGGCGCTCGCCAGGCAGGCAGCTATGTGGCCCGGGAAACCACGCTCACCGAGGCCGGGGATCTCGCGGAGTCCGTCACGGTGCTGACTGCCGCCATGATCGAGGCTGAGACCCTCGAGGAGACCCTGTCCGTGAACGAGGAGGGCCGGCCCGCGCTGACCCTGCGGGTTCGGCTGGCCGTTGACGACAAGGTGCTCCAGGAGCGTATCGCGGCGCTACACCGCGACCACGAGCAGCAGCTGGCGCTCGAGCACCTCACCCAACAGAACCAGCGCCTGCAGGATGAGCTGCGCACGCTGATCGACGCCACCTACGATGCCGCCGACGCCTCCCGGCGGGCGCGTCGGGCCGAGGACCTGTTGGCATCGCTCTCGCGTCATCGCCGGGCCGTGTCCGAGCTGATCGACCCAGAGACACTGGCCGAACAGGTCGATGCCTCGATGGAACGCCGAGCCTCCCTCCAGCAGGTCATCCTTGCCCAGGGTGCCGAGCTGGCCATGGCCATGAATGAGCGGATGCAGGTCGCGGTGGACCGGGTCACCCATCGCGGGGACATGCTCCAGCTCGAGATCCTGGTGAGCGGTCTGGGGGACTATCGGCGCGAGCTGGCGCAGATGGTGGGGCTGCCGTTCGACCAGAACGGGATGATCGATCGGTTTGACCTGGAGAGGATGTCACGACAGGACGCCGAGCGATTCTTCGCCGGCTTCGAGACGCTGGCCAGCTTCCCACTGTTCCTCAAGGTCGAAGCCGCGCAGCGCGGTTCGCACGATCGTCGGTTCGCCGTGGCCAGCCAGCTGCTCCTCGGGACGACCTGGGTCCGCGACACCATGCAGGGCCCCGAAGTGGGCGCCGCGGCGGAAGTCCTGCCCGACGAGGCGGCCCGCATCGCCCAGAGCAATACCCTGCCGCGCAACATGGCGCTGGCGGTGGTGACCGAGCCGACCAGTGATGCGGTAGAGGTGCTCGGTACCGGCGACCTGCGCGTCACCCTGCAGCTGGCAGCGGAGGGCGGGGTACCCGACAGGCTGGAGGCCAAGGTCCTGCACCTGCCCTGGGGGTTCTACCGGAACACCGTGGCGCATGCGTGGTAGGCGGCGCCTTGCATAACCTCGATAATCTGGATAATCGGCATGCTGCCGGCACCACAACGCCGGCCAAGGAGAAACGCCATGCAGTGCCCATGCGGCGGCGCGACGGACAGAGGCAAGGCCCGCAACGGCCCACTCAAGGCAGACCTCGAGTATCAGGTCTGTCAGGGCTGTGGCCGCGTCAGCGATGCCGAGCTCTACATCCAGGGGCGCTGGGTCTCCAGCGACCTCCCCGGCGATGCGATCGCCAGGCGCTGGTTCAATGAGCTCACCGAGGAGAGCGCCGAGCAGCTCCTCACCGTCGTCACGGCGCTGCAGGACGCGCTCGAGGACGATCCCGCGCCCCGGGAGCCGGAGCAGGCCGAGCTGTTCTGACCTGCATCACACACCGGGCGCAAAGGGGTAGGCTGAGCCCTACACCACTCGCCGAAAGGAGACGTACCGTGCCAACCCCCGACTGGCGATACGAGAAAGCGGCAAGCACCGTCAAGGCCCTCTGCCGAGTCTTGCAAACTGACCTGGACGATGAGCAGCGCTCGGCCTTGTCGATCGCCCTGCACGATGGGCTGAAGCTGGTCTGCGATGCCATCACCGAGGGCGACCCCTCCCGGGGCGACCTCTGGACACCAGGCTTGGTGAAACTGTTCATGGAGCAACCGGACCAGTGCAAGCGTTGGCTTGAGCTGCTCGATGAGCCCGAGTTCAAACCGGACTACTACCAGTAAGGCCTCTTCCGGTCTCTCGCTCCCTGTAGCTGGCGCCGGCCACACCTGGCAGCAGGAGGGTATCGACGCCCTTGCCATCTGGCGCTATTCTAGTGACAGTTGGCACTGAAGGAGGGCCTCACCATGACCGTCGCCGAAGACCACACCGACCAGGAGACCAGCCTCCTGGAGCGCACCCTGAAGCGCTTGCTGGGCAACCAGGCCGCCAAGACACGGAGCGCCTTCGAGGTCCACGAGATGATCGAGAAGGGCCTGCCGTCCAAGGAGGTCATCCACTTCATCGAGTCGGTCAACCTCTTCCATGACAAGCTGATCGTGTCCAAGGTGATCGGCATGTCCGAGCGCACCCTGTACCGTCGCGTCAACAAGCCAGAGCCCCTCAGCGCAGAGCAGAGCAGCCGCACCTGGCGGTTCGCCGAAATCCTGACCAAGGCGGAGGATGTGTTCGGTGATCCCGAGGAGGCCCAGCGCTGGATGACCACGCCGGCCATGGGGCTCGAGGGGCGCAAGCCGATCGACCTGATCACCACACAGGTCGGCTATGAGTTGGTCGATGACTTCCTGACCCGGCTGGACTACGGGGTCTACACCTGATGGCGTGGACCTTGACCAGCACCGAACTCTGTCTGTGGCGCCTCGAGCGCAAGCGTCACGTGGCGACCTGGGATAGCGGGATCGGCGCCGAGCTCGGTGGCGGTCGCTGGAATTCGAAGGGGAGAGCGGCGGTCTATGGCTCGCTCGACCCTTCGACCGCAATCCTGGAGGTGGCAGCACACAAGGGCTTCAAGGCGCTGGACACGGTTCCTCATGTGCTCCTCTGCGTTCGCATTCTTGACCCGTCCCGGGTCTTCGAGGTGACGGCGGAATCGCTGCCCAACCCCAACTGGCTCGTGCCCGGCTCACCCGGACAGGGACAACAAGCCCACGGCGACAAGCTCCTCTCCCAGCATCCCTTCATCATCGTGCCCTCAACCGTGTCACGGTACAGTCGCAACATCGTGATGAACCCGGTCACCGCTGAGGGGCTCTTCGAGCTCGTCATCGAGGAGCCTTTCGCCCTCGATACGCGGCTCAATCCGCCCCAGAGTTAGCGCCACGACAGGGACGGCCAGTGCGGAAACCCGGCCCTACTCCCTTCCAAACGCCCTTGAAGGGCACTGCACGACCTGAGACATGGTCCGGTTTTCGGGATACTGGGCCTTGGGAAGAGTGACCATCGCGCCATCTCCGGGTTCATGAAGCGTCTCGCAGGGTGCAGCAGCCAAACGTAAGGGAGCTGGTCCCGAGTCCGGTCCAGTGCTCGCAACGCTGATCCTCTCATCAGCTCCCTTACCTTTGTCCCGTTGATCCTCTATCGCGTGGCGGGTGCGCGATGGCCGATTCTGGCAATCACAGCTCCGATTGAGGGGAGTCACCATGGCCATCGATGACCGGGACTATCTCCACGAAGACCGGAAGGCGAAGATTCGGCGCGGCCAGATGGCCGACATCTACTACAACCCGAAGGAATTCCGGGGCGATCGTGGGCACGTGCACGGCAGTGTGACGATGCCTCCTGCTCAAGGAACAGCCCCCACCCCACGGGGCGTGGGCCGACCGATTATCGCCAGCACCATTCACCACGCTCCCCCAGTGGGCATCCCTCGAGGTTGCTGTGGTTCACGCTGGGAATCGTGTCCGGGTTCCTCGCCACCCTGGCGGTACTGGTCATGGAGCGCGACCTGCTGAGAGCCCCCTACCTGTACATGCTCCACTTCCTACAGCCCTTCCTGTCCTGATGATTGCGCTCATTCGCTGGACTGGGGCCCTGTTGGGCCTAGGCACCGCCATGGCCACCGTCGTCATGTTGCCGCTATGGCTGTATCGCGAGGCATGGTCCTGGCTGTGGAGGTTCCTGGGCGGGGTCATTCCTGAGGTGCCGCTGCCTGATGATCTCGCCGGACTCGCCGCGTACCCACCGCTGTCCTGGGCGGGGACGACGATCCCGCCGCCACCAGAGAGCGGCTGGGTCCTGTCGACCTCGCTCTGGATCTTGGTGCCCTGCATGGCCTTGCTGGCGCTGGGACACATGGCGGTCACGATGAACGCACGCCTGCGCAGCGTGTGTGGCCAGACAGGGCAGCGGTTTGAGAAGGACCACCCCCACCAGGTGTTCGTCGACTCGCTGGCACGACGCTACAAGGTCGGCCGCATCGAGTTGCGCCGGCTCCCGGTGGGCGGGATCGTCGCCTTCATCCTCAGCAGCCCCTGGCGACGCCACTCCATCATGATCAGCGACGGCATCCTGTTTCAGCCCACCCCCGTGGTCCAGTGGGTGCTGGCGCATGAGGTGGCCCATGCACGCTATGGCGACACCCAGAGCCAGTCGGTCTGGCTGTTGGCACTGCGCAGCATCGTGCTGTTCGATCGGCTGCGTCACGCGGCCATGAACGCCACGCTCAGGCTGGTGCAGATTCTCCCGTTGCTGACCTTGCTGACCCGACCGCTCCTCTTCCTCTTCCGGTGTCTGAGCCTGATCGGCAGGGTAGGGCGCCGCGTCGGTTTCTGGATCTTCGTGCTCTTTGATCGTTGGGCCTCACGGCGCATGGAGTACCGGGCCGACCGGTTCGCTGCTGAGCATGTCGGTACCGCGCCAGGCATCACCCTGTTCGCGCACCTGGTGGGCCAATTCGAGCCCACGTTCGATCTCTTCGCCACACATCCGCCAGCCGCCAAGCGGCGACGCGCCCTGGAGGACTTGAGCGAGAGGGTGGCCGCTGCCGTGTCGTCGCACCCTTCAAGGGAACTTCAGGACCGGGGGTCTGGTGCTGACACGACGTAAGCTCGTCGTCAGTTTCTACAGGAGATCCGTCATGCGTATTCTTCCCCGCGCCCTCACCACGGTTGGCGCCCTGATGATCGCCGGCACAGGCATCGCCCACGCTTCGATCCCTGACGAAGCCGTCATGTTCAAGGACCCCAACTGCGGTTGCTGTGCCGGTCATGCCGAGCATCTGCGGGCCAATGGCATCAAGGTCAAGGTCGTACCCACCGAGCAGATGGCCAAGATCAAGCAAAAAGCAGGAATCCCTGCCGGCGAAACCTCATGCCATACCCTCTCGATCGGAGGCTACGCGGTGGAGGGACATGTCCCCTTCAAGGCGATCGAGAAGTTCTTCAAGGAGAAGCCCAAGGTGAGTGGGCTCACTCTGGCGGGTATGCCGTCCGGCTCCCCGGGTATGCCGGGGCCGAAGACAGAAGCCTTCAAGGTCAAGTCCTTCAAGGACGGTAAATCGAAGCTTTACGGCACCTTCTAGCCGTCCCTGTGCCTTGCCCAGGGGGCTCACTCATCACGCCAAGGCCCGCTCATGCGGGCCTGGCGCGTCAGGGCGCTGGTTTTCTCTCATTGCGCTCTTGAAGGGCACGTCAAGGCAGGTGGCTGGCGCCTGAGCGACGTAAAGTGCGCCATGAAAAGCTCCGTCTCGCGTAGACAGCAAGAGAACAACGGTCGTCGTCTAGGAGGAACATCCATGGCAAGCCGACACTTAATACGGTCACCCCTCAGGGCCCTGCTTACCGCCATGGCAGGGGCAACGGCAATGGCATCAGGCCAGGCCGTCGCAGACCTAGTCGAATACAGTTTCGCGACCCCGCCGGGAAGCAACGCACCCTGTCGCATGGTGAGAGGTTCGCCAATCCGACAGGCGACATCGAATTTACCCTCCGGGCGGGTATTGACCGCCGAATCCGTGTTTCTCTCCTTCATCAGGACGGCTCACAGATCGACAGTGCCACGAGTGGTTTGCTGGGGGCCGATGATCGGATTTCCGCCGGTGGCGACGACTTCTATGGGACTCGCCTGTCGCTCCCGGCGCCCGGTGAGGGGGAATACCTGATCCGCTCCGAGATCCTCTCTTCGACTGGCGAGGTCATTCAGTCGCGGGACTACCCCTTGATGGTCGATGTCACGGCCCCGACAGCGAACCAGACCATCTACATCTCGTCGGACTCCCGGGTGGTACATGACGACGGGAACGGCAACCGCATAGCCGGCCCCGGTGACGGTCCAGACTCCTGGACCAACTTCGGTTCTTTCTACATCGATGGCATCACGACCGCCGGCGCTCAACTCGATCGTGTCGATTTCATCGCCAGGGATGCTCAAGGAACGGAGCGGCTCATCGAAGGCATCAACATCAGTGCTGGCGCCGCCTCGGTAGACCTGGAGCAGGTGCAGAGCGTTATGGTGCACCCCGAGGCCATGTACGACGTCACGTTCCGCCTGGTCGACAGGGCGGGTAACTATCGGGACATCACCGACCGAATTGGCTGGGACCAGTCCCCCGATCATGGCGGGAAGCCCGAACCTGTCGCGGTTTACTCGCCGAGCAGCTCGGGTAGCTGGAACAACATGGCAGGGTATGTCCCGTTCACCGACGGCATGGAGGTTCGAGATAACCCCGTGCAGCTGGTGTTTCGCATCCCCCTAGCCAACTACGCAGACTACACCCCCTATGGCCTGCGTCCGCGCTCGCTCAACCGTGGTGTGCTGACGAACGATATTGCCGGTGACAAGAAGCTCTTCGAGGACAGCGAGTACGCCTACTACCTGTCAGGAAAGCATGAGCTTGTTCAGCACGGGCTCAATGAATTGGAGTGGTGGTACGGCGATAATTTCGCCAACACCGGCTCCATGATGGCGAACATCTCTCTCTCAACGTCCACCGCGCCTGCCCCCGTTGTCGTGGATGCTGTGCATATCACGGAGACCGGCCACCGTGTGGAGCTCGACCCGCTGGGGCGCCTGATCCTCAACAACAGCACCGGCCGACGCATCACCAAGGTGGAGTATGAGGTGGAGCCAAGACCTTACCGTCAGCGGCTGTCCCCAATGTATGCCTCCAAGGACTATTACATCGAGCCCGGACAGAGTCGTGTCACCGTCGCCATTGATCGACCCTGGGGTGACGGGAAGGACCAAGGCCGCCTACCTGGGAACATAACGTACAGCTATCACGCCAGCAACAGCGGCCTCGTCTCGCGGCGCCACGCGTCAAACATCTTCTACGATTTCACAGATCCGGAGATCATCTCCCACGCGATCGACCCTGCAAGCCACCAGCTGACGCTGCATGCCCGTGAGCCCAGCAGCGACACGGGGATGTTCTATAACTGGTTCTACCTCCAGGACGCCAACCTGGCGCTCCAGGGGGCGGATGGCGGCACGGTAGAGCTGGCGCCGGTCCGCACCGACCGACCCACCGCCAACGATTTCTACTTCACCTTCGATCTCAAGGAGCTCGATGAGGGTCAGTACACCAATGCCACCGTTACGGTGGTGGACCGCAATTGGAACGAGACCAGCAAGTCCCTGAACACTTCGTTCTATCGGGTATCCGGATTATCTGGTTGGTATGCGAGAGCGAAAGGTGGCCGACAAACTCAACCCACAACGGATTAGCTGGTTGATGGCTCGCTGAGTACGCTCACTTGCTAGAGAGCAGATACTTCACCAAACAGGCGATGCCCAGGACCAGTAGCAATAGTAGGGCAATTCCGATCACTGGCATTATCCAGCCCATCGCCCCCATCATCCCGCAATCTGGTAGTGTCGTGTTCATCGTGACAGGGCTCCCTGTGGTGTCCATGCCCAAAACCCGTGGTGCCGCCGCCCAGTGGCACCACGGTCGCGCTCATATCGTTCACCCGGCACAGCAGGACAACTGCGTCACATCCTTGGTGAAAGTCTGGGCACAGAGCTTGAGCCCTTCCACCATGGTCAGGTAGGGAAACAGCTCATTGGCGATGTCGTGTACGGTCATGCGTGCGCGTAGCGCCATCACCGCCGTCTGGATCAGCTCACCGGCTTCCCCGCCACCGCCTGCACCCCCAGCAACCGGCCCGAGTCGCGTTCGGCCACCAGCTTGATGAAACCACCGGTGTCGAAATTCACCAGCGCACGCGGCACGTTTTCCAGGTCCAGCTCACGGGTATCGACGCTGAAGCCTTGCTCGATGGCCTCGGCTTCCGTCAGGCCGACGGTGGCCACCTGGGGGTCGGTGAAGATCACCGCCGGCATGGCGCTCAGGTCCAGGGTGGCTTCGCCCCCGGTCATGTTGACGGCAGCCCGGCTGCCCCCGGCGGCGGCGACATAGACGAACTCCGGCTGATCGGTGCAGTCACCGGCGGCATAGAGCCCCGGCACCGTGGTGTGCAGATGCTCATCGACCAGAATAGCCCCATGTGCGGTTTCCACGCCGAGGCTCGCCAGGTTCAGGGCCTCGGTATTGGGTGTCCGTCCGGTGGCCACCAGCAGTTGATCCGCCCGCAAGGTGCCGGCGTTGGTGTCGACAATGAATTCATTGTCGGTGTAGTCCACACGGCTCGCCTGGGTCTGCTTGAGGACCTCGATGCCCTCGCGGCGAAACGCCGCCTCCACCGCATCCCCTACCGCCGGGTCTTCCTGGGAGAGCAGGCGGCTGCGGGCCAGCACCGTGACCCGGCTGCCCAGCCTGGCGAAGGCCTGGGCCAGTTCCAGGGCCACCACCGAGGCGCCGATCACAATCAGCCGCTCGGGAAGAGTGTCCAGGGCCAGAGCACTGGTAGAGGTCAGGTAGGGGGTGTCGGCAAGACCCGGGATCGGCGGTACTGCCGGTCGGGCGCCAGTACCGATGAAGGCGCGGTCGAAGTGGACGACCTGCTCGCCGCCCTCGTTCAGCTTGACCATCAGGCTATGGGCATCGATAAACCGGGCCTCGCCGTGCAGGACAGTGATGGCCGGGTGGTCGCGCAGAATCCCTCGTACTTGGCGTCACGCAGTTCCTCGACACGTCGCTGCTGCTGCTCGAGCAGCTTGGCCCGATCCACCACCGGCGCCTGGGCGCTCAGGCCTGCATCGAAGGGACTTTCCGTACGCAAGTGGGCAATATGGGCCGCGCGAATCATGATCTTCGAAGGCACACAGCCTGTATTGACACAGGTACCGCCGACGGTGCCGCGTTCGATCAGGGTGATCCGGGCGCCGCGCTCGGCGGCCTTCAGGGCCGCCGCCATGGCGGCGCCGCCGCTGCCGATCACGCTCACGCGCAGCAGGGTCTTGGGATTCTTCATGATCACTCTCGATCCGCTTGCGAGGATGTCGGGGTTGATGGATACCCAGCGTTGGTGGTGGCCTCGGTCAATGCCTCCACCGACGTTCGGGCGTCGTCAAAGGTGACCACGGCCTCGAGATCCGCGTAGCTCACGTCGACTTGCGAGACGCCGTCCACCTTGTTGAGGGCGGCCTTGACGGTGATCGGGCAGGCGGCACAGGTCATGCCCGGCACCGACAGCTTCACGGTCTGCAAGGCCGCTAAGGCGGGCGTGCTGAGCAGGGCGAGTAGCGCGATGAAGGCGAAACGAGCTTTCATGGTAGATCTCCTTTTAATAGAACAAGGGCAAGACGTAGGGGAATACCAGGGCGATTAGCACCAGCAGCGATACGAGCCAGAAGATCGCCTTGTAGCCCGTCCTGACCCGTGGCACGGCACACACCTCTCCCGGCTGGCACTTTTCCACTGGCCGAAAGACGCGACGCCAGGCGAAGAACATCGCCACCAGCGCGACGCCGATAAAGAGCGGGCGATAGGGCTCCAGCGACGCCAGATTGCTGATCCAGGCGCCGGAAACGCCCAGCGTGATCAGAACCAGCGGGCCGAGGCAACACGCCGAGGCCAGGAGGGCCGCGACTCCTCCGGCGGCCAGGGGCCCTCGCCCCGTTTTAGGTGTCCGCATTGACGATTCTCCTTTCGGGATGGGGGAGCTACGATAAGGTTACTTCCGTAGCTTGGTACGGAGTCAAGCATCATGAAGAGACATGCAGATAAAGTGGCGGACACCATGACCATTGGCGGCCTGGCCAAGGCGGCCGGCGTCAATGTCGAGACAATCCGCTATTACCAGCGACGAGGGCTATTATCGGAGCCCGAACGACCTCCCGGAGGTATTCGACGCTATAGTGCCGCCGATATCGACAGGTTGACGTTCGTGAAAACGGCGCAGCAGCTGGGCTTTAGTCTGGATGAGATCAGTGACCTACTTCGGCTGGAAGATGGCGCCCACTGTCAAGAAGCCAGTGCTCTCGCAGAGCACAAGTTAGGGGACGTTCGCGAGAAGATCGACAGGCTTGAAAGAATTGAGAAGGTGCTGAGCGAAATGGTCGACCGATGCCATGCACAACAAGGCAATATCACTTGCCCGCTAATTGCGTCATTGCATGAAGGGCTCAGAGAAGCAGAAGACCCAAGGGAGTAAATCACCTTCAGTTCGTAGAAAACAACGCGGTCAAAGAGTCGCAATCATCTATGGACCATGTCGACAAGGAAAGTTTGCATGACCAGCTTGCCTGACAACATCCTGCACCTTCCCGAGTACCACGTCCTAGCCACCAAGATGGAAGAGCATGATCTCCACTACCAGGTCGAAGCTCCTGAGCCTCTAGCTTGCGAGGAATGCGGCGTTGAGAGTGAGTTTGTCAGGTTCGGCAAGCGCGATGTGGCCTATCGCGACCTACCCATCCACGGAAGGCGGGTCACCCTCTGGGTGGTCCGTCGCCGCTACACCTGCCGGGCGTGTGGAAGGACGTTCCGGCCAGCTCTTCCGGAAATGGTAGACGATCACCGCATGACGCGGAGGCTTTACAACCACGTCGAGAAGGAAGCCTTCAATCACCCCTACGCCTACGTGGCTGATACCACGGGCCTCGACGAGAAGACTGTCCGCGAGATATTCAAGAAGAAGGCTGAGTTCCTGGCAGCCTGGCATCGCTTCGAGACACCCCGCTGCCTGGGGATCGACGAGCTGTACCTGAACCGCCGCTACCGCTGCATCCTGACCAACCTGGAGGAGCGTACCCTACTGGACCTGCTGCCCGGTCGCCAGCAGGACGCGGTGACGAGGCGCCTCATGAGCATGACCGAGCGCCACCAGGTCGAGATCGTCAGCATGGATATGTGGAAACCCTACCGCCGTGCTGTCCAGGCGGTGCTGCCGCAGGCTCGCATTGTGGTCGATAAGTTCCACGTCGTGCGAATGGCCAACGAGGCCTTGGAAAAGGTCCGCAAGGGGCTCAGGAAAAAGCTGACGTCCAACCAGCGCCGAACCCTCAAGGGTGACCGGAAGATCCTGCTGAAGCGCGCTCACGATGTCTCAGATCGCGAACGGCTCATCATGGAGACCTGGACAGGGGCATTCCCCCAGCTCTTGGCGGCCTACGAGCACAAGGAGCGGTTCTTCCACATCTGGGACGCCACAACCCGGCGTGACGCCGAGAAGGCGCTGACTGCCTGGATTGACGACATCCCACAGGGGCAAAAGGAGGTCTGGAAAGATCTCGTCAGTGCTATCAGTGGCTGGCATGAGGAGATGCTGACCTACTTCGAGACCGACATCCCGATCACCAACGCCTTCACGGAGTCAATCAACCGGCTGGCCAAGGATAAGAACCGCGATGGCCGTGGCTACTCATTCGAGGTGATGCGGGCCCGGATGCTCTACACCACCAAGCACAAGAAGAAGGTGCCGCAGACCAAGGAATCCCCCTTCCTGGGCAAGGCCACCATGACCTACAGCATGGGTCTTCCCGAGCCTGAGAAAAACTACGGCGTCGATCTATCAACCTTCTGGAAGAGTTAAGGGTTCGAAGGAGCAAGGGGCTCCATCTACCACTTAATCCGGATACCCGTTCTATCGTGACACCACGCCGCCTTCAATCACCATCAACAGAGGTGATGACACCTCCATCACGTCCCTTGATGCGATCGAGATCCTGGTGTCCGACGACCGAGATAACGATCCCCAAGTGACCACGGTGCGCCTGTCAGGGGGACCAACGGATGAGAACATCTCGCTGTCGGCCAGGCAGGCAGGCGAAGGGCGCTTCCAGCTCGAATATCCGATCATGTTCCCGTCTCTCGAGGAGGGCGACTACCAGCTGATCGTGGAGGCCACCGACTGGCAGGCCAACACGTCGACTGAGATGCTGGAATTCACCTTTTCCCCGCGCCAAGTCGCCCTCCAGGGCGGCGTCGACGGCAAGCTGATGATCCCGGCGGTCCAGCACGAGTTCAAGCACCTCGACGGCCGGCGCATCATCGAGACCCAGCCGCTGACCCTGGCCGACGGCAGCACCGTGGCCGGCACCTACGACGTCTTCGCCAGCCTGCGCTCGGATGCCGAGGTGCCGCTGATCGTCAACGGCGTGCGCATCGAGCCGGGCGATACCACCCAGATCATGTCGCGCCATGACTTCGGGGCCAGCGAGGGGCGCCTGTCGCTGCCGCTGCTCGCCGCCGAACAGGGCCTGGAGGGCGTCTCCAGCCTGCTGATCTCCACCGCGGCGCCCAACGCCCCGGTGCTGCTGCTCGACGTGCACACCTGGATGGGCGAGGCCCAGCTCTCCGCCGAGGCCTGGGAGGTGCGCCAGGTGATCGACCCGGTGCGCCTCACCGCCACCCCCAAGAACGGCGCCATGTGCCGCTTCACCGCCGCCGAGTCGGAGGCCCGCAGCGCCGATCCGATCCATGACCCGGTGTGCTACCTGCAGTGGGAGGCGCTGCCCGACGAGACCGAGCCGGTCGCGCTCACCGACGGCGGTGCCAATACGCCCCAGGCCGAGGGCCAAGCGGTGGCGCTGGGCGAGCAGCCCGTGGCCTACAGCCTGTGGCTGTTCTCCGGCGACGGCAGCAAGGTCAAGGTCGGCGAGGGCAGCCGCCCGGTCAACGTCGAGAGCCCCTACGGCAGCGTCACGCTGCGCCCCCGCGAGGACTACTCGGCGGTCGACCGCATCCTGCACGAGTTCGACCTGCGCCTGACCCAAAGCGGCGGGCCGACCTGCTCGCTGACCCTGAGTGCCAGCGAGGCGATCGAGGCCGCGGCCAACCGCAAGCACGATGCGCAGCGCCTGACCTGCCTGCTCGACTGGCAGGAGATGCCCGACGGGCTGTCGCAGAAGGGCGGCACCAACCAGCCCCAGCTCAACGGCCGCCTGGCCGAGAACGGCGAGCACCTGCTGGGCTGGCGGACCAGCGTGTTCTCGAAGAGCGGCACCCGGGTGACCCTCAACCACGAGACCACGCCGCTGGTGGTGGTCGACCCCGAGGCGCCTCGGCTCACCATGACCCCGAGTCGCCACACCACCCAGGTCGACGACGGCCGCTTCGTGGTGCCGATCGCCGGCAGCTACTTCGGTGACGTCGAGATCAACACCCTGCCCACCGAGGTCGACGTGCGCCTCGAGCGCGACGACACCGTGCTCGAGGCCGAGACCTACGGGTCCGGCTGGGCGAGCCGCAACATCCTGACCCGCCGCCTGCAGGCCGAGGGCGCGGCGCTGTGGGAAGAGAGTGAGCACCGCGTGCAGGCCCGCTACCAGCGTGTGCCCGACATCGAGACCACCCAGACCTATCGCACCATCACTGGCCCGGCGGCCAACCTCTATCCGATGATCGCGCTGGACGCCACCGAGGTGCTCGATAACGAGCCGCTGCCGATCGAGGTGACCATCCAGGACATTTACGCGACCGACGCGAGCTACGACCCGTCGGTGATGGGGGAGTGGGACGTGCGACTGGTCAATCAGCACTCGCTCAACGAGCGCGAGGCCCTCAGCGACTGGCAGTACGCCGAGGACGGCACCGCCCGCTTCACCCTCGACCTGGAAGGCCGCGACAACGCCGGTATGCGCCTGCTCGCCGAGGCCCGGCTGCGTTCGTCGATCGCCGGCTATGAGCGCACTGAGTTCAGCCAACGCCCGACCTTCCTCACCGTACTGCGCGGCGGAGCCCTGGACGGCGACGTTGAGATCCGCACCCTGTCAGGGGAAGCGCCGTTTATCGCCGTGTTCCAGCTCGGCTTCGAAAGCCGCCTCGACCAGGCCGCCATGGGCGACGTGCACTGGGAGATCAGTGACGACGGCGGGGCCAGCTGGACGACTCATCCGGCCAACGAGCGGCGCAAGACGATGTTCATGCAGACCTTTGAGGAGGGCGTCTACCAGGTGCGGGCGCATGTCACCAACCGCCACTCCGGCCTCGAGTCCTATACCGAGGCGGTGGAAGTGATCGCCTATCCGGTGCCCAAGCTCAGCATCCTGGGGACGCAGACCGTGTTCGTCGGCGACAGCTGGACCTACGAGGTCGACCTGGCGCTGCCCGAGGACACCGCCGCCCAGCCCGACGACGTGGTGATTGAGTGGTCCGAGGACCGGGGCGAGACCTGGCCGCACCGCGGACCGACGCTGACCCTGACCCGCGACCACGAGGACCGCATCGGCCTGCAAGTGCGGGCACGGACCAATATTGCCCCCGAGGACGACCGTGACGCCTACGCCATAGACCGCTTGGGTGTCGAGTTCCGCGACGTGCACCCCCACGGGCCGGCGTGCGCGGCCCCGGCGCGTCGAACCGGGCCAGGCCTACACCTTCACCGCCCGGCTATCGATGCCGTATCGCGGCATGGCCTATGAGATGGATGGCTACTTCACCCTGCCCGACGGCACGGTGGTGGAAGGGGTCACCGAGGTCGAGTACACCCCTACCGCCGAAGACGTCGAGCAGGGGCGTATCGAGGTCTTCTACACCGGCTGGTTCGAGGGCTACCAGGACGAAACGACGGTCGAGGCCAGCCACCGCACCACCGCCTGGGAATACGTGTGGCCCGACTTCTACTTCCTGGAGCGGCTGTCGGCGGATGTCGCGCCGGCAGAGATCTCGCTGACCGTCCGCCACCGCAACGGCGCCCGTCGCCTCGAGGAACCGACCTACGCCTGGACGCTGCCCGATGCAGCGACCCAGGTTGAGGCCAGCGGTGACGCCAAGCGGGTGTTCTGGCTCGAGGAGCCCGGGGTCTACCCGATCGAGGTCATCGTGCGTGATGCCCGTGGCCACGAGACCGTGGTTGAGCAAGAGATCGTGCTGGGCCGGCCCGCCCCCTACGACATCGAGCTCAGCTACACCGCCAGCAACCGCTACGAGCGGGCGCCGCTCGAGGTGCGGGTACGGCCCTCGGTGCGCGGCGGTCACCCACGAGATCGGGTCATCCACCACCGGTACTACAGCAACGGTGAAGTGATCACCGACGGCTCGATGTACGGCACCACCACCCTGGAGGCCGGCACGCACTACCTGATGTACGAGCTGGAGACCCAGATGGGGACCACAGCGCGGCAGATCCTGCCGATCGAGGTGGCCGAGAACCAGGTGCCGGTGTGCGAGCTCGAGGTCAGCGAATCCAGCCGCGACTGGCGCATCAGCGCGGACTGCCAGGACCCGGACGGCCGGGTGCGGGAGTACCGCTGGACGGTGGACGGCGAGCCCACCGGGCGCACCGGGTACCGGCTGTCGGTCAACAAGCGCGACTACGAGGCGCTGCCGCTGGTGGAAGTGATCGCGGTGGATGACGCCGGTGCCGAGTCGGCGCCGGTGCAGGTGCCCTGACCCAGGCCCCGAGCCTGATCGTTTGCCCGGCCATGTGCCGGGCTTTTTCTGGGTACCGTGCCGGCAGTGGATGTCAGCCTGTTCCGCATGCGGAACATGGCGAAGAAAAACCGGCGCCAAAGGCGCCGGTTCTCGTTCGAGCGAAGGGGAGGGGCTTAGAAGTGGTAACGCAGCCCAGCGGAGAAGGAGTCCGCCTCGATACTGCCCCAGCCCGGAGATTCGGTGTTGATGTTGTGAACGCGCTCCCAACGGGCATAGCCGGCAATCGCGGGGGTGAATGCATAGCTGGCACCCAGACCATAGGTAGCGGACCACCCAGTCTCTTTCTCATCGTAGGAGTCGGAGTAGGTCAGCAGGCCGTAACCACCCAGCGAATCGACTTCGAAGCCCTCATTGACTTCGCCACCGCTGTACTTGGTGCGGACATGGGCCACGCCCAGCAGCGCTTCCAGGGTCAGATTCTCGGTGACCGGCAGCATACCCACGCCACGGAGGATGAACGCCCTCGATTCGTATTCGTTGTGGAAATCGGATACGCCGACATAGGTCTCGCCGTCATGGTTGAAGGTGACGGTATTGGTAGTCTCGTAGCGAGCGCTGCCGAGATCACGATAGGCGAGCTCCAGGGCAAGATTCGGTGTCAGCTGATATCCGACGCCGAAGCCGAACTCCTGGTTGGTGTCGTCGTAGTCGCTGCTCCCCTCGGTCACAAAGGGCTCGAGGCCATTCGGGATGTTGACCAGGAGGTTCGCCTCATCCATCCGGGCGGCACCGGCTGACTGCTGGGCGATGACGTCACGCTTGGCTGCGTCACTGCCGATGTCGTTGTGGCTGTACTCACCGAATACGTAGATGCCGGTGTCCGCC
>NZ_JBNFWU010000003.1:0-12742 GCF_052439355.1 Halomonas sp. E19
TCTAAGGCGAAGTCGCGTTATGATTACGCGTCCAATCAGTTTAAATAGGGTATGAATATGAAAACAGAATCAAGAATTTTTTCGGTTGAAGAATATATTCGCCCGTCTAACGGCGAACCAGTTCGTTCGGTGGTTCTGGAAACCAACGACTCTACCGTTGTTGTTTGGCATGCCCATCCTGGGCAAGAAATAGCCGCTCATGTCCATCCTCACGGCCAAGATACTTGGACGGTTATCTCAGGTGAGGCCGAGTATTATCAAGGTGACGGTATAGTCACTCGTCTTAAAGCTGGAGATATTGCTATAGCAAAACCTGGGCAAGTGCATGGTGCAATGAACTCTGGCCCCGTACCTCTCATATTTGTCTCAGTGGTTGCACCGGGCAATGCCGGTTTTGCGTTGTCTGAGAAATAGGCATTCACATATGAGTGCCAAAGTTGCTGCGTTCTAACCGGGCGAAAGGCGTCATGGGGGAGAGCTCCTCGGTTGTCACGCGACAGGGTAGATCTGTCGGCATGATCAGGCGTAGCCGCCGGCCTCGATGTGGTCGAGAAACCTCAGCACATCCTCGGCGCGGCCCCGGGCCACCAGATCCGCGGCCGTCCAGTTGCCGAGAGCCGCGATAGGGTACGACTGGTACCAGGCCCAGGCAGCAGCCCGGGAGCCGGCCCACGGCTCTATCTGGGTGAGGATCTTTGCCTCGCCCGTGCCATCGGTCATTGCCGAAGCTCCCTCACCTGGCGCTTGCGGCGCTCCAGGGACTCCAGGGCGCCGGCCAGGCGCCGTTTCAACAGGGCATTGTCCTCGGTGAGTTCGGTGATGCGTTGGTACGCTGGGGGAAGCTGCGCTGCAGCGTCGCGCCGCGCCTGTTCGGCGGCTGCCTCTCGCTGCCGGGCTTCCTGCTCCGCGCGTTCGGCGCGTTGCCGCTGGGCGGCCAGTGCCGCCTCGGCTTCGGCCCAGGCGATCTGTGCGGCCTCCTCGGCCTGGGCCGCTCGCGCCTCAGCCGTGGCGACACGTGCCAGGGCGTCGCGCTCCCGTACGTGCTCGCCGGCCCAGCCGCCGACCAGGAGCCCGACCAGGGCGGTCACGATGCCTGCAAGTCCATAGATCGGCCAGGCGGCGCGTAGCGCGGCCCAGCCGGTGATCGCGCTGTAGCTGTCGGTCATGTACGCCACGGCGTCCCAGCGTGACCAGGCCAGCCAGCCAATGCCGGCCAGGACGAGAATGATGACGAACAGCAGTCCAGTACGGGAAGGGGTCATCGCAGGTAGACCTCGGTGATCGACTCACGAAAATGCCCCATTTCTTGCGAGACAACCTCCAGGGCGTCGCGGTAGCTCAGCCCGGCTCGCTGCAGCTCGCCCATGCGCTCTTGCGCGTAGCTATGGCGCACGCCATGGGCGCCGTTCGACCAGCCCAGGGCGGCGTTACTGGCCTGGCTCCAGGAGTTCGACCAGCGCTGTCCGCCACCGATGTCATAGTGCGACTGATAATGGACCCCTCGGTCGTTGACGTGTCGTGGCTCCTCGAGGCGGGTCGCCTCCAGTCGCTCAGCCAGCTCGCGGGGGATCAAAACCTCCCGGCACAGTCCGCCCTTGCCGACCACGGTGTACCGTTCGCCTTCACGGACGGCGAATTTTTCGTCTCGCGCCGGGCGAGCGTCGGCCGGTTGCTCGGCTGCGGGGCGCAGGGTCAGTAGCTCATGGGCGCGCAGGCCGGCGGCATGGGCGATCTCGGTGGCGAGGCGGTTGGCGTCGTGCTGACGATCCGCCACGGCGGCCACCTGGGCGGGGGTGTAGCTGCGGCTCTCCAGGGCTTGTGTCAGCTCGCTGCGTACCACCGGCAAGCGCTCGCCCTGGGCGAGCTGATGGCTGACATGCTGCTGCATCAGCTGGATCGCCTGGCGCTCTTGGTCGAGCATTTTCTGGCCCACGGCTTCGCCGCGTTGCTCTAGGTACTCGCGGGCGCGTTCTGGCGTCAGGCTACGCAGGTCGCCGCCCTCGCGGCCGGCGCGGTGCTCGTCCTTGAGCCACTGAGCGACGTTGGTTAACGCCGCTTCGTAGTTACTGACGCTCCGTACCGACTCGACCACGCTGCCCTGCAGCTCGCGCATGATGTGGCCCGCTTGGCTAGCGGGCTTGGCCCAGAGCACCCATCAGCGGCCCCCTCGGCGGTCGGCCTGGCGCTGTTCGAGCGTGCGGCGCAACCAGCGGCTGACGGTGGAGTGGTGAACGGTGAGGCGACGCGGCGGCATCGAGAGCCAATCGCGCAGATCGGCGGGCGTGGCCCCTGGTCGTATAGGGCCAGCAGCTCAGCGGTGTAGGGATCGAGCTGCGAGCGGCCTCGCCAGTAAGGGCGCCGGCGTCGTAGGCGCTTCAGTTCGTGGACACGATCTGGCTCCGCGTCGGCGTCGAACCCCATCACAGCTCCATGGTGACTGTAAGAACAAGCCAGGCATTCATTGCCTGGTCGCCCGCATGACTGCGGACTACGACCCCGGTGTGTCCTGCCGTTAAGGCTCTGGTCGGACTCGGCGGGCCTGGTCTCCCGATGCCCCGGAGGGGCGATCCCTCGATGCTGATTGGGCTGCGGCATCGTTCGCAGGGTGCTGGCGGTGCTGCCAGCGCTGTGCCGCGCTGTGCGCGGGGACCGAATTGCGTCGCTGCTGCTCGGCGGACAGCATGTGCCCTGGGGCACACGTCGGTGACGGCAAACGCCCTCAGTCTAGCACGCAGCATGATGTGCGTGCATCTATATGCGCCATTAGCTGGAAAAGCCCATTCCGCCACGCTGGGGACGTCGCGAAAGCGATGTACCCAGCGTGGCGGAACCTGGCGCTCCGCGCCCCCGCCACTGCGCCCCACAGGGGCGCCCGGCGAGCCACAGCGAGCCGGCCAGGCTGCCGCGCAGCGGCAGCGCCGTCCCTTGGGCGGCCCCGCGCCGGCAGGCGCGAGCGGCGCTCAGCGCCGCCGTGCACGTCAGTGCACAGCGCCCCTGCTGGGGCGCCGGTCGAGCCACGGCGAGACCGTTTCGCTGTCGCGACGCGACGGCGACCTATCCTGGATGGCTGCGCCGAGCACAGCGAGGCGCTGCTGTCGCGACGCGACAGCAGATCGGGTCAGCGTCCCCTATGTAGGGGACTCAGGCGGGGGTATGGGGGCGCAGCCCCCATGCAGCGAGCGTAGCGAGCGGGGAACAATCCTGGCCCGCTAGCGGCGCGGAGAGCGCCGCTGTGTCGCTTGGCGATCGCGGTGGCGGGCCCACAGCAGCCCACTGCCGAACAGCAGACAGGCGGCAGCCAGGATGCCAAGCGGCAGTAGGACCTCGGGGGCCATCAGGCAACCGCTCTCCGGCGACGTGTCTGATCGCCACGTCCGGCGAGCAGGCCTTCCACGGAGATATCCTCGTCCAGGGCATCCCAGTGGATGCCGCGCGCGCTGAGCTCATAGTCAGCGAGCTGCTCCGCTGTCGCGTTGAGCAAGCGCGGGTACCAGGCCAGCGGCACGCCGAGCGTGCGGCCGTCGCTGAGCTCAACCCAGAAGCTGTCGGCGTCGAAGGTGACGTTCTTGGGCGAAGTGCTCATGCCAGGCCCTCTCCAGTTGATCGCGGTGGGTAGCCACCAGGGTAGAAACTTTGCGCAGCGTCTTCGCATCGAACCCATCGTTGCGGGCAAGCTGCACGTCGGAGGTCAGCCAGAACTTGGCTTCCAGCCCTGCCTTGAACACGTGGATATGGGGCGGTTCGCGGGGGTCGCCTTCATCTGAGTAGAAGAAGAACTTGAAGCCGTCCAGGCGCAGTACCGTGGGCATCACGCTTGCCTCCTGCGAGCCTCGTCCAGCAGCCGCAAGGCGGCATCCTCATAGCCTTCGCCGGGCTGCGCCTGCGCCTCGATCACCGCCCGGGGAATGCCATACAGCGCCCCTTTCGCGTCGCCCTTTGTAGACTTGGGCTTACGCCGCTTGTCGGCAATCTCGCCGTTCTGACGGGGCTTCTCGCCGAAGGTGAACACCAGGTGCGACACACGTCGCCCGGTCTTACGCTGATCCCACTTCACCCACAGCGGCGAGTGCTCGTTGATCTGCTCGATGGCAGGCTGAATGACCCAGCGCTTGAAATCCTTGATAGCGGGATACTTGCCCTCCAGCTGGAACGCCTCACGCAGCCACTCGATGGATACCTCACGCTGGCCGGCGTCGCGCCACTGGCACAGCAGCTCGTAGAGCCGGATGGCGTGAGCGCTGTCCATGCGGGCCACGTCGGTCAGGGCGTAGCGGGTGAACTGCTCGGTGAGCTGGGAGAGGTAGGGCACCATGGGCTGGCTGAAGCGAAGCGCTATCGTGCCCTGGTCCTTCTGGTAGACCACTTCCTGCACCCAGCGCGTAAGCCTGATCTTGGCCCCACCCTGGCCGTTGGGGGCTTCATGCAGCGTCACCTCCCGGCGGAACAGGCGTTCAGCTGCTGCCTTGAGGTTCTGGTAAGCCGTCCCTAGCTGGGTACCGGTCATGTCGGCGATCTGCTGGGCGCTGACCGTGTAGAGCCGCTGGTCTGTCAACGGCTCGTCCCGCCGCACCTGGGCGATACACCCCAGGATAATGCGCTGTTCGTAGACGCTCAGTCGGTAGGACGCTTCAATCAAGGCGTTGCTCTTGTAGACCAGGCCAGAATCCATAACCCTTCCTATGGGGAGTGATTTTTATAACTCCCTTAATACCATCAATCCCTCCCCCTTACAACCATCAATCCCTCCCCTTTTGACCATCAATCCCTCCCCTCTTGACCATCAATCCCTCCCCTTTTAACGCTATTCCTCCTTTTATTTCATATGCTTACAGAGCCTAAAAGGGGAAAAGGGGAAAAGGACATAAAAGAGCGCATCCGCGCTCGCCTGCCCTCCGGGCTCGTTCCTCGCCCTCCGCCCCCGCTTCGCGGGCCTGATGAGGTGGCGCCTACGGCGCCCCTGACGGGCGCTTTCGAGCCGCTACGCGGCTGCGCGCCCTGGAGGTGGGCGGCTACGCCGCGAAAGGCCGTGCAGGTCCGCAGCAACCCCTGTTCGGCAGGGCGGTGGGCTTCGCCCACCAAACCCCGTTACCGGGGCGCAAGCGCCCTGCATCCGCTTCGCGGATCTCATTCGAGCGGCAGCGAGGGCTGATCGTCTCCTCGTTGCCGCTTCTGGCTCTCCAGCGCGTCCAGGCGGGCCGCTAGGGCCTCGGCTCGGGTCTCGGCCTTGGTGCGGCCCTGCGCAGCCTCCTGGGCCGCCTGACGGGCTTCCTGGGCCTGTTGCTCCAGGGCAGCCAGGCGTTCCCGGTACTCGTCGCGCTGTTCGGCCAGGGCCTGGCGGTGCCCCTGGGCGTCCTTCTGGCGAGCTTGCCGCTCCTCCTGGAGCGCCTTGGCACGCTCCTCGGCCTGCTGCTGAGCGGCCTCGGTGCGGGTCTCGGCCACGGCCAGGGCGCGCTCGGCCTCGATGCGGGCCTGATCGGTCTGCTTGGCCTCGCGCTGTGCCGCGATGCGCGCCTCTCGCTCCTCATTCCGCTGCTCCTCGAGGGTCTGGCAGCGGTTGCGGGCCTCGGCCAGCTGCTGCCGGGCGTCGTCGCGCTGGGTCTCCAGCTCCCGCACCCGCTCGCGGAACTCGGCCAGGGCGCTGCGTGCCTCGTCGCGTTCGCCGGTGACGCGATCGCGCTCGCGCTCCAGGGCCTCCACCCGGCCGCTCAACTCCTCGACCTGCTCCTCCAGCTGCTCGCCGGTGGCGGCCAGCTCGTCGGCGGTGTGCTGCGCCTCCAGGGCGTTCTCCTCGGCCTCGGCGCGTGCCGCGGCGGCCTGGCGTTCCAGCTCCTCGGCCAGGGCCGCGGTCAGTTCGTCGGGCAGGCGGGCGGCGCGGCGCTCGGCCGGCGCCTGGGTGGCCCGCCAGGACTTGAGGTGGCGATGGATCGTATTGGGGCTGCCCGTGCCCAGCTGCTCACGGATGTGCTGGATGGAAGGCTTCTCGCCCTGTCCCACCAGGGCGTCGGCGACGGTGGCGACCTGCTCGTAGGTGATCCCGGTGCGTGCCATATCGTATCCCTCTCGGCTGTATAGTATAACGTATTTAATATTATATTTTATACGATACGAAATACAATACAAAATACAGATATGCTATGAAATTTCCCGGCAGCGAGGCGTGTTGGCGGTGTCCAGGCACACAAACCCCGCCGTAGCGGGGTTTGTGTGTCGGGCGACTCGCCTGGTGAGGGAGAGGGTCGGCGTCAGGGCGTCATGCGCGCGGGACAGGCGACGCTGGTGGGTCTGGTGGGCGTTGCGCGCGATCTGCACGTAGGTGAACAGGCTCACGCTGGCCATGAGCACGGCGAAGGCGGCGATCATCCAGTTGTTGAAACTCTAAGGCGAAGTCGCGTTATGATTACGCGTCCAATCAGTTTAAATAGGGTATGAATATGAAAACAGAATCAAGAATTTTTTCGGTTGAAGAATATATTCGCCCGTCTAACGGCGAACCAGTTCGTTCGGTGGTTCTGGAAACCAACGACTCTACCGTTGTTGTTTGGCATGCCCATCCTGGGCAAGAAATAGCCGCTCATGTCCATCCTCACGGCCAAGATACTTGGACGGTTATCTCAGGTGAGGCCGAGTATTATCAAGGTGACGGTATAGTCACTCGTCTTAAAGCTGGAGATATTGCTATAGCAAAACCTGGGCAAGTGCATGGTGCAATGAACTCTGGCCCCGTACCTCTCATATTTGTCTCAGTGGTTGCACCGGGCAATGCCGGTTTTGCGTTGTCTGAGAAATAGGCATTCACATATGAGTGCCAAAGTTGCTGCGTTCTAACCGGGCGAAAGGCGTCATGGGGGAGAGCTCCTCGGTTGTCACGCGACAGGGTAGATCTGTCGGCATGATCAGGCGTAGCCGCCGGCCTCGATGTGGTCGAGAAACCTCAGCACATCCTCGGCGCGGCCCCGGGCCACCAGATCCGCGGCCGTCCAGTTGCCGAGAGCCGCGATAGGGTACGACTGGTACCAGGCCCAGGCAGCAGCCCGGGAGCCGGCCCACGGCTCTATCTGGGTGAGGATCTTTGCCTCGCCCGTGCCATCGGTCATTGCCGAAGCTCCCTCACCTGGCGCTTGCGGCGCTCCAGGGACTCCAGGGCGCCGGCCAGGCGCCGTTTCAACAGGGCATTGTCCTCGGTGAGTTCGGTGATGCGTTGGTACGCTGGGGGAAGCTGCGCTGCAGCGTCGCGCCGCGCCTGTTCGGCGGCTGCCTCTCGCTGCCGGGCTTCCTGCTCCGCGCGTTCGGCGCGTTGCCGCTGGGCGGCCAGTGCCGCCTCGGCTTCGGCCCAGGCGATCTGTGCGGCCTCCTCGGCCTGGGCCGCTCGCGCCTCAGCCGTGGCGACACGTGCCAGGGCGTCGCGCTCCCGTACGTGCTCGCCGGCCCAGCCGCCGACCAGGAGCCCGACCAGGGCGGTCACGATGCCTGCAAGTCCATAGATCGGCCAGGCGGCGCGTAGCGCGGCCCAGCCGGTGATCGCGCTGTAGCTGTCGGTCATGTACGCCACGGCGTCCCAGCGTGACCAGGCCAGCCAGCCAATGCCGGCCAGGACGAGAATGATGACGAACAGCAGTCCAGTACGGGAAGGGGTCATCGCAGGTAGACCTCGGTGATCGACTCACGAAAATGCCCCATTTCTTGCGAGACAACCTCCAGGGCGTCGCGGTAGCTCAGCCCGGCTCGCTGCAGCTCGCCCATGCGCTCTTGCGCGTAGCTATGGCGCACGCCATGGGCGCCGTTCGACCAGCCCAGGGCGGCGTTACTGGCCTGGCTCCAGGAGTTCGACCAGCGCTGTCCGCCACCGATGTCATAGTGCGACTGATAATGGACCCCTCGGTCGTTGACGTGTCGTGGCTCCTCGAGGCGGGTCGCCTCCAGTCGCTCAGCCAGCTCGCGGGGGATCAAAACCTCCCGGCACAGTCCGCCCTTGCCGACCACGGTGTACCGTTCGCCTTCACGGACGGCGAATTTTTCGTCTCGCGCCGGGCGAGCGTCGGCCGGTTGCTCGGCTGCGGGGCGCAGGGTCAGTAGCTCATGGGCGCGCAGGCCGGCGGCATGGGCGATCTCGGTGGCGAGGCGGTTGGCGTCGTGCTGACGATCCGCCACGGCGGCCACCTGGGCGGGGGTGTAGCTGCGGCTCTCCAGGGCTTGTGTCAGCTCGCTGCGTACCACCGGCAAGCGCTCGCCCTGGGCGAGCTGATGGCTGACATGCTGCTGCATCAGCTGGATCGCCTGGCGCTCTTGGTCGAGCATTTTCTGGCCCACGGCTTCGCCGCGTTGCTCTAGGTACTCGCGGGCGCGTTCTGGCGTCAGGCTACGCAGGTCGCCGCCCTCGCGGCCGGCGCGGTGCTCGTCCTTGAGCCACTGAGCGACGTTGGTTAACGCCGCTTCGTAGTTACTGACGCTCCGTACCGACTCGACCACGCTGCCCTGCAGCTCGCGCATGATGTGGCCCGCTTGGCTAGCGGGCTTGGCCCAGAGCACCCATCAGCGGCCCCCTCGGCGGTCGGCCTGGCGCTGTTCGAGCGTGCGGCGCAACCAGCGGCTGACGGTGGAGTGGTGAACGGTGAGGCGACGCGGCGGCATCGAGAGCCAATCGCGCAGATCGGCGGGCGTGGCCCCTGGTCGTATAGGGCCAGCAGCTCAGCGGTGTAGGGATCGAGCTGCGAGCGGCCTCGCCAGTAAGGGCGCCGGCGTCGTAGGCGCTTCAGTTCGTGGACACGATCTGGCTCCGCGTCGGCGTCGAACCCCATCACAGCTCCATGGTGACTGTAAGAACAAGCCAGGCATTCATTGCCTGGTCGCCCGCATGACTGCGGACTACGACCCCGGTGTGTCCTGCCGTTAAGGCTCTGGTCGGACTCGGCGGGCCTGGTCTCCCGATGCCCCGGAGGGGCGATCCCTCGATGCTGATTGGGCTGCGGCATCGTTCGCAGGGTGCTGGCGGTGCTGCCAGCGCTGTGCCGCGCTGTGCGCGGGGACCGAATTGCGTCGCTGCTGCTCGGCGGACAGCATGTGCCCTGGGGCACACGTCGGTGACGGCAAACGCCCTCAGTCTAGCACGCAGCATGATGTGCGTGCATCTATATGCGCCATTAGCTGGAAAAGCCCATTCCGCCACGCTGGGGACGTCGCGAAAGCGATGTACCCAGCGTGGCGGAACTGGGCGCTCCGCGCCCCCGCCACTGCGCCCCACAGGGGCGCCCGGCGAGCCACAGCGAGCCGGCCAGGCTGCCGCGCAGCGGCAGCGCCGTCCCTTGGGCGGCCCCGCGCCGGCAGGCGCGAGCGGCGCTCAGCGCCGCCGTGCACGTCAGTGCACAGCGCCCCTGCTGGGGCGCCGGTCGAGCCACGGCGAGACCGTTTCGCTGTCGCGACGCGACGGCGACCTATCCTGGATGGCTGCGCCGAGCACAGCGAGGCGCTGCTGTCGCGACGCGACAGCAGATCGGGTCAGCGTCCCCTATGTAGGGGACTCAGGCGGGGGTATGGGGGCGCAACCCCCATGCAGCGAGCGTAGCGAGCGGGGAACAATCCTGGCCCGCTAGCGGCGCGGAGAGCGCCGCTGTGTCGCTTGGCGATCGCGGTGGCGGGCCCACAGCAGCCCACTGCCGAACAGCAGACAGGCGGCAGCCAGGATGCCAAGCGGCAGTAGGACCTCGGGGGCCATCAGGCAACCGCTCTCCGGCGACGTGTCTGATCGCCACGTCCGGCGAGCAGGCCTTCCACGGAGATATCCTCGTCCAGGGCATCCCAGTGGATGCCGCGCGCGCTGAGCTCATAGTCAGCGAGCTGCTCCGCTGTCGCGTTGAGCAAGCGCGGGTACCAGGCCAGCGGCACGCCGAGCGTGCGGCCGTCGCTGAGCTCAACCCAGAAGCTGTCGGCGTCGAAGGTGACGTTCTTAGGCGAAGTGCTCATGCCAGGCCCTCTCCAGTTGATCGCGGTGGGTAGCCACCAGGGTAGAAACTTTGCGCAGCGTCTTCGCATCGAACCCATCGTTGCGGGCAAGCTGCACGTCGGAGGTCAGCCAGAACTTGGCTTCCAGCCCTGCCTTGAACACGTGGATATGGGGCGGTTCGCGGGGGTCGCCTTCATCTGAGTAGAAGAAGAACTTGAAGCCGTCCAGGCGCAGTACCGTGGGCATCACGCTTGCCTCCTGCGAGCCTCGTCCAGCAGCCGCAAGGCGGCATCCTCATAGCCTTCGCCGGGCTGCGCCTGCGCCTCGATCACCGCCCGGGGAATGCCATACAGCGCCCCTTTCGCGTCGCCCTTTGTAGACTTGGGCTTACGCCGCTTGTCGGCAATCTCGCCGTTCTGACGGGGCTTCTCGCCGAAGGTGAACACCAGGTGCGACACACGTCGCCCGGTCTTACGCTGATCCCACTTCACCCACAGCGGCGAGTGCTCGTTGATCTGCTCGATGGCAGGCTGAATGACCCAGCGCTTGAAATCCTTGATAGCGGGATACTTGCCCTCCAGCTGGAACGCCTCACGCAGCCACTCGATGGATACCTCACGCTGGCCGGCGTCGCGCCACTGGCACAGCAGCTCGTAGAGCCGGATGGCGTGAGCGCTGTCCATGCGGGCCACGTCGGTCAGGGCGTAGCGGGTGAACTGCTCGGTGAGCTGGGAGAGGTAGGGCACCATGGGCTGGCTGAAGCGAAGCGCTATCGTGCCCTGGTCCTTCTGGTAGACCACTTCCTGCACCCAGCGCGTAAGCCTGATCTTGGCCCCACCCTGGCCGTTGGGGGCTTCATGCAGCGTCACCTCCCGGCGGAACAGGCGTTCAGCTGCTGCCTTGAGGTTCTGGTAAGCCGTCCCTAGCTGGGTACCGGTCATGTCGGCGATCTGCTGGGCGCTGACCGTGTAGAGCCGCTGGTCTGTCAACGGCTCGTCCCGCCGCACCTGGGCGATACACCCCAGGATAATGCGCTGTTCGTAGACGCTCAGTCGGTAGGACGCTTCAATCAAGGCGTTGCTCTTGTAGACCAGGCCAGAATCCATAACCCTTCCTATGGGGAGTGATTTTTATAACTCCCTTAATACCATCAATCCCTCCCCCTTACAACCATCAATCCCTCCCCTTTTGACCATCAATCCCTCCCCTCTTGACCATCAATCCCTCCCCTTTTAACGCTATTCCTCCTTTTATTTCATATGCTTACAGAGCCTAAAAGGGGAAAAGGGGAAAAGGACATAAAAGAGCGCATCCGCGCTCGCCTGCCCTCCGGGCTCGTTCCTCGCCCTCCGCCCCCGCTTCGCGGGCCTGATGAGGTGGCGCCTACGGCGCCCCTGACGGGCGCTTTCGAGCCGCTACGCGGCTGCGCGCCCTGGAGGTGGGCGGCTACGCCGCGAAAGGCCGTGCAGGTCCGCAGCAACCCCTGTTCGGCAGGGCGGTGGGCTTCGCCCACCAAACCCCGTTACCGGGGCGCAAGCGCCCTGCATCCGCTTCGCGGATCTCATTCGAGCGGCAGCGAGGGCTGATCGTCTCCTCGTTGCCGCTTCTGGCTCTCCAGCGCGTCCAGGCGGGCCGCTAGGGCCTCGGCTCGGGTCTCGGCCTTGGTGCGGCCCTGCGCAGCCTCCTGGGCCGCCTGACGGGCTTCCTGGGCCTGTTGCTCCAGGGCAGCCAGGCGTTCCCGGTACTCGTCGCGCTGTTCGGCCAGGGCCTGGCGGTGCCCCTGGGCGTCCTTCTGGCGAGCTTGCCGCTCCTCCTGGAGCGCCTTGGCACGCTCCTCGGCCTGCTGCTGAGCGGCCTCGGTGCGGGTCTCGGCCACGGCCAGGGCGCGCTCGGCCTCGATGCGGGCCTGATCGGTCTGCTTGGCCTCGCGCTGTGCCGCGATGCGCGCCTCTCGCTCCTCATTCCGCTGCTCCTCGAGGGTCTGGCAGCGGTTGCGGGCCTCGGCCAGCTGCTGCCGGGCGTCGTCGCGCTGGGTCTCCAGCTCCCGCACCCGCTCGCGGAACTCGGCCAGGGCGCTGCGTGCCTCGTCGCGTTCGCCGGTGACGCGATCGCGCTCGCGCTCCAGGGCCTCCACCCGGCCGCTCAACTCCTCGACCTGCTCCTCCAGCTGCTCGCCGGTGGCGGCCAGCTCGTCGGCGGTGTGCTGCGCCTCCAGGGCGTTCTCCTCGGCCTCGGCGCGTGCCGCGGCGGCCTGGCGTTCCAGCTCCTCGGCCAGGGCCGCGGTCAGTTCGTCGGGCAGGCGGGCGGCGCGGCGCTCGGCCGGCGCCTGGGTGGCCCGCCAGGACTTGAGGTGGCGATGGATCGTATTGGGGCTGCCCGTGCCCAGCTGCTCACGGATGTGCTGGATGGAAGGCTTCTCGCCCTGTCCCACCAGGGCGTCGGCGACGGTGGCGACCTGCTCGTAGGTGATCCCGGTGCGTGCCATATCGTATCCCTCTCGGCTGTATAGTATAACGTATTTAATATTATATTTTATACGATACGAAATACAATACAAAATACAGATATGCTATGAAATTTCCCGGCAGCGAGGCGTGTTGGCGGTGTCCAGGCACACAAACCCCGCCGTAGCGGGGTTTGTGTGTCGGGCGACTCGCCTGGTGAGGGAGAGGGTCGGCGTCAGGGCGTCATGCGCGCGGGACAGGCGACGCTGGTGGGTCTGGTGGGCGTTGCGCGCGATCTGCACGTAGGTGAACAGGCTCACGCTGGCCATGAGCACGGCGAAGGCGGCGATCATCCAGTTGT